>NZ_JAHKNF010000020.1:0-40005 GCF_018860125.1 Bacteroides sp. HF-4919 | reverse complement strand
TTTTTACTAAGTTCAATATCATTGTGTAATACGCACATTATAAGCATTTTAGTATATACTACAGTTCTGCAAAGACTTTGCAGATTTCGTATATCGGTATGCAGACTGCTGAGGTAGCAATTGCACCGATAATCAAAGTGATATTAAAGACTGATGCTAAGGCACTTGACGAAGTCGTAGTAACAGCAATGGGTATCTCAAAAGAGAAAAAAGCGTTAGGGTATGCCGTACAGGATGTGAAAGGAGATAAGCTGACTCAAGCATCAAGTAGTAACCTTTCCAGCGCTTTACAAGGTAAAGTTTCAGGAGTAGAGATCTCACCGTCATCAGGTATGCCGGGTGCCTCTTCCAAAATGACTATTCGCGGATCACGCTCGTTTACAGGAGATAACACTCCCCTGTATGTTGTGGATGGTATGCCTATCTCATCATCTACAGACTTGGATACTTTCAACTCTGTTACAGGCTCTGACTATGCAAACCGTGCGGTAGATATCGACCCGAATGACATTGAAAGCATCAACATCCTGAAAGGTCAAGCTGCTTCTGCTCTGTATGGTATGCGCGCATCAAATGGTGTGGTAGTAATCACTACCAAGAGCGGTAAAGGTGCACGTAAAGGTAAACCGGAAGTTACCATCAACACTGGTTTATCATTCGATAAGGTTTCTACTATGCCGGATTTCCAAAAAGAATTCGCACAAGGATTTAATGGTGCTTTTAGCCCATCAGATTCTCGTTCTTGGGGCCCTTTGATCTCAGAACTGGCTAACGATCCCCAATATGGTGGTAATACGGATAATACCTATACTCAGAAATACGGTAAACATCAGGGGCAATACTATGTAGACCAGCGTGCCAAAGCAGGACTGGACCCATGGGCCACTCCTCGTGCATATGACAATGCTAAAGATTTCTTTAATACAGGTGTAACGTGGAACAGCAGTGCAAACGTGGCACAAAGCCTCGATAAAGGAAGTTACTCTTTGTCTTTAGGAAGTACTACTGCAAACGGTATTGTACCTTCTACAGGTATGGATCGTTATAATGCAAAACTAACTGCACAAGCTCAATTGAACAAGAATTGGTCTACCGGTTTCAATGGAAACTTCGTTTATTCTAAAATCAAAAAGCAAACCGGTGCCAACAATGGTATCCTGGCAACTGTATATGGTGCACCGTCCAGCTACGATTTAGCCGGTATCCCATCACACATTGATGGAGATCCTTATACACAAAACACGTATCGTTCGACAGGCGGTTTCGATGGTGCTTATTGGGCCGTTGAAAATAACTCTTTTAAAGAACGTACTCAACGTTTTTTTGGAAATGCATTTGCTAAATATTCTACTGATTTCGGTACAGAAAATCATAAACTGGATGTAAAATACCAGTTAGGTACCGATGCTTATACCACTAACTATACCGATACATGGGGATATGGACACTCCAACGGAACAGGTAGCATTGAAGAGCAGAGCGTTACAAACAATGAAATAAATTCATTGTTAACTGTTACTTATGACTGGAAAATCACTCCGGAACTTGACTTAAATGTATTATATGGTAATGAATTAGTCGATAATTCTTCAAAATACAAATACAACCTCGGAAATAACTTCAATTTCCCAGGATGGAACCATATAGCTAACGCATCAATCTATTCGTCTACAGGAACCTACCATCGCGAGCGTACCGTTGGTAACTTCGGTAACATTTCATTAGCATATCGTAGCATGCTGTATTTGAATGCTACTGTTCGTAATGATATTGTTTCATCCATGCCACGCAACAACCGTTCATTCACTTACCCTTCCGTTTCTCTTGGTTTCATCTTTACCGAATTGGAAGCACTGAAGAATGATGTTCTGACTTATGGTAAAATTCGCGCTTCTTATGCAGAAGTAGGGCAGGCAGGTACTTACTATCCTTCTTACTATAAAACTCCGGTCTATGGTGGCGGATTCTCGTCAGGAACTCCTATCCAGTATCCTATTGGATCGATCAGCTCATATATTCCATATTACAAAATTTATGATCCTAACCTGAAACCTCAGAACACCAAATCATACGAAATCGGTGCAGACTTCAGTTTCTGGAACGGTTTAGTTTCATTGAACTATACATATTCACGCCAGAATGTAAAGGATCAGATATTCGAGGTGCCTTTGGCTACTTCTACCGGATATAGCGAATTGATCACAAATGGTGGATCGGTACATACAAACTCACACGAAATCACTTTGAGTGTAAATCCGATCCAAACTAAGAACTTCAACTGGGATTTTGCATTCAATTTCTCTAAAATCGACAACTATGTCGATAAATTAGCTCCGGGTGTATCAAGCATCATGTTAGGAGGTTTTGTTGATCCGCAAGTACGTCTGAGTGCCGGTGATAAATTCCCGGTTATCTATGGTACAAGCTATCAAAGAAACGAAGATGGTCAGATTGTCGTAGATGAAAACGGTATGCCGACATTAGGTGAAAACAGAGTGTTGGGAAGTGTATCTCCTGACTTCAGACTGGGCTTCAATACTACTTTTGAATTTTATAAGTTCCGCCTCTCTGCAGTACTTGACTGGAAGCAAGGTGGATGTATGTATGCCGGTACTGTGTCAACACTCGACTATTATGGTGTAACCCAGAAATCAGCAGACTATCGTAAAGCTGATTACTTCTACTTCAATAAACCGGCTGTAAAACAGTTGGCAGATGGTTCTTACGCACCTAATGACATCAAGATCAGCGGTGAGAACGCTTATAATTACTTCGACAGATTGAGTACGATCTCTGAAGCCGGAGTATACGGTTCTTCATTCTTGAAACTACGCGAAATCGCTTTAAGTTATCCGGTACTGGATAAGTCATACTTAGGCGTAACAGTAAACGTCTTTGCACGTAACTTATTGCTTTGGTCAGAAATGGATAATGGTATTGACCCTGAATCATCACAGGGAAATAACAACATGGCTGGTGCTTTCGAACGCTTCTCGCTCCCGGGAACATCAAGCTATGGTTTTGGTATTACAGTTAAATTCTAAAAAGGACAAAAATGAAATCAATATTTAATTTATCAAAAGGCATATTGTCTGTGGCATTGATTTCCGTTGCATTTGCTTCCTGTTCGGAAGATACAATGGATCGTATTAATGAAGACAAAGACCACACAACCAGTGTACCTGCCAAATTCATCTTGGCTGACGTAATCACTGCAACTGCATTTAGCAATATCGGAGGCGACTTTAATACATATTATTCTACCTACGTAGAGCATATGGTTGGAGTAGACAATCAATTGGCAAATGCGGAAAAGCGTAACGGAGAGCCTTCGGCATCTTCTACTTTTAACAATGTATGGGGTAATTTATACTCTACACTGAAGAATGCACGTATCGCAATTAACATAAGCTCAAATGAGGTTTCAGCCAATTATACAACCAAAGGTATTGCCGAAGTATTGGCCGCAATCAATGCAGGACTGATCGCAGACTCATTCGGTGACACTCCTTTCAGCCAGGCTGCCCTTCCGGAATTAGTCAATGGACAACCCCAGTTTATGACTCCGGAATTAGATAAGCAAGAAGCTATTTATACTACCATTATGGAATATTTGGATGCAGCAATCACTGATCTTCCCAAAGGTGACAAAAGCGATGAAATTGGTGAGTATGACTTCATATATAAAGGTGACGGAGAAGCATGGTTAAAACTAACATACGGCTTGAAAGCTCGTTATACAATGCGTCTGTTAGCTCGTTCTTCTTCAAAAGAAGCTGATTTACAAAAAATTTTAGAGTACATAGAGAAATCATATACATCTATTCAGGATCAAGCTGCTTTCTCTATTTATAGTGCAACAAACTTAAACCCGTTATTTGACTTCCAGTGGAGCCGTGACGGATTGGCTGCAAGTAAAAGCTACGCTGATAAACTAATAGAACGTAAGGATCCGAGATTACGCCGTATCTTTTGCATTGGACAAGGTAAGGTAACTGGAGAAGAAAAAGCTGTGTCCATCCAAGTAACCGGTGCAGATGACCCAAGATTCCTTATGGCCGATAACGGTACGGCAGAGTCTGTTAAATATGAATATAATACTCCTATATTCGTATATTCGCAAACATGTCCAACCTTATTAATGAGCTATCATGAATTACTTTTCCTGAAAGCTGAAGCATTGGCTCGCTTGAATAAGACCAATGATGCGGCAGATGCTCTGAAAGATGCTATTGTTGCAGCCATTGCAAATGCAGAAACAGGTGTAACAGCTGCACTTAACGCTCCTACAGTAAAAAGTTACGGAGGCGTTAAAGAGACTACCAAAGCTATCACAACTGCTGAAGCAGAAGAGTATTTCACCAACAACGTAAAACCATTATTCGATGCCAATCCTGTAAAAGAGGTAATGGTACAGAAATATATTGCATTCCTTGGAGCCTTCGGTGAGACAACAGAATGCTATAATGATGTACGACGCCTCAAAGCAATGGGCGAGGAATATATCAAACTGGACAATCCTTACAAGTTCCCACTTCGCGCACCTTACGGAGCAGATGATGTAAGTGCAAACCCGAACGTAGAATCTGCATTTGGAAACGGCCAGTATGTATATACCGATCCGGTTTGGTGGGCCGGTGGTAGCCGCTAATCAGCATAATACTTTCTAAAGTATTTATCAAACAATAAAGAGAATGCCCGGATTTACAAATAAAACGTATCCGGGCATTCTTCTTTTTCTGAACGAATCAGTATCTGATTTATAGCAACCCTTCCTTCAAGATACCTACCAATATCGGATGCAATCCACTGACAAAACACTCAACAGCAATCACCATCAAAATAAGTCCCATCAAACGCATCATCACGTTATTTCCGGTCTCCCCCAACACTTTTACTAATCGGGTAGACGCACGCAGAATCAAGAAGGTAATAAAATAGATCAAAGCAATAATGCCAATTAACGTTCCTTTCATTTCAATGGTATGGGCATCCTCCATCAAAACAATGGCATTAGCTATCGCCCCCGGGCCACAAAGCATAGGTATGGCAAGTGGAGTGATCGAAATATCGTCAGCATAGGTTTTAATCTCTTCATCTTTCAATTTCATCGGAGTGTACCGTGCCTGCAACATATCAAAGCCTATCTTGAAAATAATCACTCCACCTGCAATACGAAATCCGTTGGTCGAAATACCAAAGAATTTAAAAAGGAATTGCCCTGCAAAAACAAATACCATTAAAGTGATAAACGAGACGAAAGTAGCACGGCGAACAACCGCTTGCCGCTCTTTATCAGTCATACCATGAGTCATGGTCAGAAAAACGGGCATTGTACCCAACGGATTAGTTAATGTAAAGAAAGAAGTGAAACAGAGTAAAGCAAAAGGCAAGAGAGTGTCCATAGTTGTATTTTTATGCGTTCTATATTGAACGCAAAAATACAATATATCTATAAATGTTACAACAGTTCCACCAACTCTTTCAAATCAGTCATTGAATAAGTAGGACGGAAAGGAAAATCAGTGCGTCCGGACACATTATAATAAGCCTGATGCATTCCCACTCCATGGGCACCAACAATATCAGCTTCCCAACTATCCCCAATCATTAACGATTCACGCAGTTCGGACTGTGTGGCCGACAAAGCAAAATGAAAAATTTCCGGCCAAGGCTTCATCACTCCCAGATCTTCCGAAAGAATTATTTTATCAAAATATGTATCAATGCCTGCCGAACGCATTTTACAGGATTGCAATTCCCTGAAACCATTTGAAAGAATATACAAATTATATTTAGGTGCCAAATACGAAAGCACCTCTTCCGCATACGGCATTAGCCGCCTTTTAGTAGGAACTATCAAAAAGAAATCGTCAGAATAACGTTTTGCAAGCATTTCATCGTCAACGCCAACAGCTTTCAAAGGATATAAAAAACGCTGTCGATTCAACTCTTCTTTAGTCACCTCACCGTTACCATATTCTACCCACAATTCTGCATTCCTCTTTTGATAAAGAGAATAAAAATGGGGAAACGAATCGAAATACCTTCCCAATTCATATTTATCGTAAACTTCCTCAAACGTATCATACGCATTCTGGGAAAAAGCCCAAAGAGTATCATCTAAATCAAAAAACAGGTTTCTATATTTCATATTCATATATCAGATACATTTCAAAAAAGAGAGCACGGATTACATACTGTGTAGTCCGTGCCCTTATCAGTTACGTCTGTTTTATACTACTTATTTGACCTGGATTACCAGATATTTAGATACACTCCAGAATTCTCTCGGATTCGTAATCTTCAAAGTCAGCTGACCTTTATCATCTTTAACCAACTCATAAGATTTAGCCGGATGAGTAGTAAGCAAATCAGCACGTTTAGAATATAATTTAATCTCTTTAGTAGTACGGATATCTATCTGAGTAAAATAATCCTTATTGAAATCCGCACTCTTCAGTACATCCCCTTTTTCAAGAATCTTCTGAGATTTAAGCTCCGATTTAGTACCAAATACAAACCATGCACTGTTGATGGCCTTATCCTGTTCTGCTACGGTCTTTGCCTTGGCTTCATTTTCAGCAGCCAATGACTCTTTATCGGCAGTCAGTCCGGTTACCGCAGCATCCAACTCCTGAATACGGATATTCTTAGAAGCTAATTCAGCCTGAAGTTCTTCGATACGCTGAGTTTTAGCAATCAACTCCTGAGTCAAAGATTCAACGGCCTTTTTCAATTGTGCCGAATTATTCTTACTATTCTTCAGCATAGCCTGCAACTTAGCAATCTGTGCCTTGTTTTCTTCCATCTGTTTCGTGATGAATTCAATATCAGATGCTATTTGTTGTTTTGCGGTTGCAGAATTCTCTGAGATAGTGCCACGGGTCAAGTCAACACGGCTTTCAGCTGCGTTTATTCTACGAAATCCTTCCTGAACTTCGTTAAAAGTACCCATCATTTCGTCCAATTCGGCATTGCGCTGGGTCAACTCCATTAAAAGAGAATCATTTTCTGCCTTCAGGTCTTTACTTCCACCACCTAAGCCGTTACACGAAGCCAACATAGCTGCGCATACTAATAAAACTACTAACTTTTTCATACGATTACGTTTTACGTTTTTAAATGAAGTTATTATCAATCGTCTATTCCTGCAATTACAATCACAATCTCGCCCCGGGGTTCGGTAGCGGTAAAGTGTTCTATCAATTCACTCAAAGTCCCGCGAACCGTTTCCTCATGAATCTTTGAAATTTCACGGGACACAGATACCTGACGTCCGGGACCGAAATATTCGGCAAACTGTGTCAATGTTTTCAGCAAACGATGTGGAGATTCATAAAACACCATTGTTCTGTGTTCATCCACCAACGATTTCAATTTTGTCATACGCCCCTTTTTCTGAGGGAGAAAACCTTCGAAACAAAACTTTTCGTTAGGCAATCCCGATGCTACCAACGCCGGAACAAAAGCTGTCGCTCCGGGCAGGCATTGTACTTCGATACCATTGCGCACACATTCACGAACTACCAGAAAACCCGGATCAGAAATTCCCGGTGTTCCGGCATCCGAAATCAAAGCAATGGTTTCTCCTGCCTTTATTCTATTAACAACACTCTCCACCGTTTTATGTTCATTAAACTTATGGTGGGATTGCATCGCGTTTTTAATCTCAAAATGTTTCAGCAAGATTCCGGAAGTACGGGTATCCTCCGCCAGAATCAAGTCAACCTCCTTCAGGACTTTAATAGCCCTGAATGTCATGTCCTCCAAATTCCCGACCGGCGTCGGTACCACATATAGTTTTCCCATATCCTAATAATCGCGTTTTTATATAAAGTACTTTTTGAGAAGTTCCACTAAATCAGCTTTAGCTTCATTTTCCTCTTCTACCTTTATTTTAGAAGATAAGAAAACAAGAGCCGCATCCAGTGAATGCATCTCACCAATCTGTTGCAATACATGATTCATTTGCTCCATGTTTCCCCCAAACAGTTCACGGGAAAAGCGAAACGAATCATTCAGACTGATTGAACGGCGTAAATCTCCGGCTGTTTTAATCCGCTCGGCCAAAATAGGTGTAGAAGCCGTACTGGTTTCAATCTTCATAGATATTTCAGCCGATTGTGCCGGTTCTACGGTCACTTCAGGCAACTCCAATTGTTCAGGTTCCGGCATCTCCGGAGCCTCCGGAACTATTACAGGCTCTTCATCTTTCTCCGGGTTACCCACAACTATTTCTTCTTCTTCTTCTTCTTCTTCTTCTTCTTCTGCTGCTGCTGCTGCTGCTGCAGACACAGGTTCCGGCATTGGATTTATAATCCGGTCAGGAAGTTCGTTTTCCGGTAGTGCTCCCCGGTCCAACTGTTCCAGTAAGATGTCCAACCGGCCACGCATTTGCACAATATTTCTCTTTGCCACTTCACGCAAAGCAGAGTCCGGTTTACGCGAAACGGCCTCCATCAGGCATTTAAGTTCCTGAATATCCAATTCTATATCGTTCAACAATGCTTGCATATCTACATCTGAATTTCTTCTTGAATGACTTCGCAAATGTAGAAATAAATAATGAAAAAACACCGAGAAGCCAATAAAACTATTACTTTTGCAACCAATTATAACATACACCAGCATGGTATTATTTTCAGAAGATCATATACAAGAGACGAGAAGAAGAGGAAGAATTGAAGTAATTTGCGGTTCCATGTTTTCAGGAAAAACCGAAGAACTGATCCGTCGCATGAAGCGGGCCAAGTTTGCTCGCCAACGCGTAGAGATATTCAAACCTGCCATTGACACACGCTATTCTGAAGGGGACGTTGTTTCACATGACAGTAATACCATTTCCTCCACTCCCATCGACTCTTCAGCCAGCATACTGCTTTTCA
Organism: Bacteroides sp. HF-4919; assembly: GCF_018860125.1. Classification (NCBI taxonomy): domain Bacteria; kingdom Pseudomonadati; phylum Bacteroidota; class Bacteroidia; order Bacteroidales; family Bacteroidaceae; genus Bacteroides; species Bacteroides sp. HF-4919. Next base: position 31,117 of record NZ_JAHKNF010000020.1, on the reverse strand, counting down.
CATCCGAAATTGATGTGGTAGGCATTGACGAGGCACAGTTCTTCGACAGTGGATTAATAGATGTATGCAATCAGTTGGCAAACAACGGGATACGTGTCATCATAGCCGGATTGGACATGGACTTCAAAGGCATACCGTTTGGTCCGATGCCGGCTTTGTGTGCCATTGCCGACGAAGTATCCAAGGTACATGCCATTTGTGTAAAATGTGGACAATTAGCCTCATTTTCACACCGTACGGTGAAAAACGACAAACAGGTGCTATTGGGTGAAACAGCCGAATACGAACCTTTATGTCGGGAATGTTACCAGAAAGCCCTGCAAGAGGACAAAGAAAAATCATAATGACCTCACGGTAGCAAAGCCCGGACATTTCCGGTGAGGTCGCACATCAAACGTCAGATTATTATGGAAAGGAAAAAAATTACATTTGATAGTTTCATACGTGGTTCCATCTGCTGTGCGCTCATTGTGGGATTACTGATACTTTTTAAAAGACTCAGCGGCGTACTGCTACCTTTTTTTGTGGCATGGCTTATCGCTTATATGATTTATCCGCTCGTCAAATTTTTCCAGTATAAATTACGCTTTAAAAGCAGGATCATTTCTATTTTCTGCGCATTGTTCAGCATTACCATAGTAGGAATTGCCATTTTTTACCTTTTAGTGCCCCCAATGCTTGCCGAAATAGGACGAATGAACGATCTGTTGGTTACTTATCTGACTAATGGTGCTTATCGTTCCGGAACAGTACCTCCTACTCTTTCGGAATTTATCCACAGGCATATCGACCTTCAGGCACTGAACCGAATCTTAAGTGAAGAAAATATAATGAATACCATTAAAGAGACTGTTCCTAAACTTTGGGCACTCGTTGCGGAATCTATTAATATCCTGTTTAGCGTATTCGCTTCATTCATCATTTTATTATATGTGGTATTCATCTTGCTCGACTATGAATCCATCGCAGAAGGATGGCTTCACCTGTTACCAGGCAAATACCGTACCTTTGCATCCAATCTGGTCAATGACATACAGGATGGAATGAATCGCTATTTCCGCGGTCAGGCACTTGTTGCCTTCTGTGTCGGCATCTTGTTCAGCATTGGGTTCCTGATCATCGACTTTCCGATGGCTATTGCCTTGGGACTTTTCATCGGTGCCCTCAATATGGTTCCATATCTGCAGATTATCGGTTTCTTGCCCACCGTCATATTAGCAATCCTAAAAGCTGCTGATACCGGTGAGAATTTCTGGGTAATCCTGGCAGGTGCCCTCGTTGTTTTTATTGTTGTTCAAGCCATCCAAGATGGTTTCCTTGTCCCAAGAATCATGGGAAAGATCACAGGGCTCAACCCTGCCATCATTCTTTTATCTCTTTCCATCTGGGGATCCTTGCTCGGGATGTTAGGTATGATCATAGCACTCCCGCTCACCACCCTAATGCTCTCCTATTATCAACGTTTCATCATCAACAAAGAGAGAATAAAATACGACACACATGAAATATCTGATAATCAGAAGATAGAGGAAGATGACGAAAAATAAATAAAACTTTTTTCACCCAAAAGCTTGCAGATATAAAAAAAGTCACTACCTTTGCACCCGCAATCAGGAAATAACTGATACGCAAATAAGGATTGATTCGCTAGCTCAGCAGGTAGAGCACAACACTTTTAATGTTGGGGTCCTGGGTTCGAGCCCCAGGCGGATCACTTTTTAAAACAGCAAAAATGCATAAAGCTCTGATAATCAAACATTATCGGAGCTTTTTCTTTTATATCAAACCTGCATTTTACCGCGAATTGGAGCACCTAATACAGGTGAAATCGGAGGACTTAAATTCCTCTAAATTTTAGTCCTCCGAATTGGTGTTTTATTCGCTGATTATCTGCATTTTACGTGATGCTATTCATCGCTTCTAAAAGTAACTTTGAACCATTAAACTTTTAAAGTGTATGAGTATGGAAAGAAATTATTTTTCGGTCCTTTTTTACATCAAGAAGGCCAAATTATTGAAAAACGGAGAGGCTCCTATCTGCCTGAGAATAACCGTAAACGGGAAACGTGCAGAAATTCAAATCAAGCGTAGTGTGGAGATTGACAAGTGGAATGCCCGAAGAGAATGTGCGATTGGTAAAGACAGAAAGTATCTGGAACTTAACCACTATCTGGAAACAGTACGTACCCGCGTACTTCGTATTCATCGTGAACTGGAACAGGATGATAAACCTATCACAGCTGAAATTCTGAAGAAGTTATTCTATGGTGAAAAACAAACTCCCAAGATGTTATTGGAGGTTTTCAAAGAACATAACGCAAAGTATCGTGAGCTAATAGGGAAAGATGTGGTGAAAGCTACGGTGCTCCGTTATGAGAGAACTGTACGATATCTTGAGGAGTTCTTGAAAAAAGAATATCGATTAAACGATATACCTCTGTGCAATATCAATCGTGAGTTCATATCCAATTTTGAATTCTTTATCAAAACTGAAAAAAGTTGCGCGCAGAATACAACTGTTAAATATTTAAAGAACCTAAAGAAAATTATCACATTGGCACTTACAAATAAATGGATGACGGATAATCCATTCTTCGGAGTCAGGTTCAAACAAACCCAATCTAACCGAGAATTTCTCAGCGAGGAAGAATTACATATTATTATGGAAAAAGAATTTAATATACCTCGTTTAGAAATAGTACGCGACATTTTTGTTTTTTGTTGCCTGTCTGGATTAGCATTTACGGATATAAAACATTTACGTCCTGGGCATATTACAAAAGATCCTAATGGGGAAGATTGGATTCGAAAGCCTCGTGAAAAAACAAATAACATGTGTCACATACCGTTGCTTGACATTCCCGCATTAATAGCTGAAAAATACAAGAACAATCCGATCTGTGTACAAAAGAACATGGTGCTTCCTGTACCTTGTAATCAACGGATGAATAGTTATTTGAAAGAAATTGCCGATATGTGTGGAATTACTAAAAAGTTAACGACCCATGTCGCCCGCCATACGTTTGCATGCATAGCTCTAGCAAATAAAGTGTCAATGGAAACAATCGCTAGAATGTTAGGACACTCAGACATACGAACCACGAAAATTTATGCAAAAGTTTTAGACACTACTGTTTCCAAAGAAATGGAAGTGATGAAGCATAAATTTGCCATATAAATAAGATATCAAAGGGGATGTCGTTTTTTGCGACCTCCCCTTGTTCGAAAGTTATATCCCTCTGAATCTAAACAAACACACGTCTTTCTATTGAGTATTAGCTCCTAGTTCAGTTTATCCTGTGATCTCATCTATTTCTTTTTTTCAAACCAATGGACTATTTCTTAGGTTTATTAAAAGGATAAAGTATACGTCATTTATCTTATATACTTTCTGAAGTCCTTGTAATTCTTTTTTAGAACCTCGTACAATCCGCTTTCCGGATAGAGCAATTTACCTCCCGCCGCGGTGACGGAGGTATAAGGAATTGCTTTCTCGTCTCTGAGGGCCTGCAGTGTCCTTTTGGAGATATGCAGTTTCTCACAGACTTCCTCCCCTGAGAGATAATGTTCATCGGCTATGCCCGGGCGTATTCGTGCCGTTGCTTTTTCCAGTGCTCTTCCGGTTCTCTTAATCCATCCGGTGATTTCCTTAAACTCTTCCGAATCTTTGGTAATGATTTCTGCCATCTGTTATTTTCTGTTTCTTATTAAACCTTCTTCCAGTATTTTCTGTATGTCCGCTTCACGGTAGAAATATTTTCCACCGATATGGGAGCAGGGAATCAATCCCCTGTTCCGATGTGCCTGAAGGCATCTCTTTGAGATACCCAGAGCCTGACACACCTCTTGCGCGTCAATCCATTTATCCGGAGACGGCGGGGCAGTTTTTCGATTGAATTCTTCCATTTGTACAGACAGTGTGCTAAGCTGTCGTTTTAATTCCAGATAAGCACTTGTTTCCATAATCGTTATTTCCATAATTTAATGTTTTTAATAAATTCAGATGCAAGATACTGAAGATGAAATCATTTCTTTTTTGTGTCATGCATAGTCATGTATTGTCACCAATGGCCGGTCGTTTTTCCCAAAAGGCTGCCGTAAACCGCTATACCCTTTGTTGGCAGCCTGTTCCGCTTCGGTATGATGGACGGGCTTGTCCCTTATTTATTTCCTACCATATAGGCCGGACCTAGGATCTTCAAGGGAAACCCCGGCCCTTTCTTCTGGAAACTGACCGGAAACGAATCCTGCCAAAACGACGTTTACCGCCTAAGTTACAGCTATGCGGGATGCTGTCAGTCCGCTATCCTTCAGGTCTTCTGTCCTTGAATGTAAGCTCCACCTTGTAATTCTCATCCATTCTGAGCGATGCCTCATAGGGTTTTCCCGCCTTGGTGGTGAATTTCAGGAAGGGGGTAGCTTCCCCTGCCATCAGCCGTGTCATCTCTTCGTCTCTCATCGTCCGTCCGTTGAACATGCGCGGAAGATGGAACGCGCAGTCGGGATCTCCGCATTTGGCCACCCTGTCGTAGAATGTCACTGTTCCTGTTCCACATTTCGGGCAGGTACACTTTGTCACACCCGGGTTCCTGACCTGCAGGGCGAGCAGTTCGGATACGATCTTCCGTGCATACTCATGTATCCCTTTCATGAACTTCCCGGCACTGAGTCTTCCTTCCTCGATTTCACGTAGCGCCTTTTCCCAGGCGGCCGTCATAGCCGCATCGGCGATCAGTTTGTCTCCTACGATGCCGTATATCTCAAGCCCCTTCTCCGTCGGGATGAGACGGTTTCCGATACGCTCTACGTACCGGCGGGCCACCAGCAGGTCGATGATTCCTGCACGGGTGCCCGGCGTCCCGAGCCCACACTTCTCCATTCTTTTCTTTTTGTTTTCACTGTCCGCCGTGCTGCCGGCGTTTTCCATGGCAGCCAGTAGTTCGGCTTCCGTGAATGGAGGCTGCGGCTTTGTACAGTCTTCCAGTATTTCTGTTTCCAATACCGCCAGTATCTCTCCCTGATGGAACTGCGGCAGGGATTTGCCTTCTTCTGCCATGTCCGGTCCGTTATAAATGTCCCGCCATCCCGGATACTTCACACATGAGGTTTCGGCCTCGAATTCCATTCCTCCGTAATCGACCCTGACACGTACGATCTCCCTGACACATCCTTCGGAAAATGCTTCCAGCATCCTCCCGGCGATCAAGGAGTAGATGTTCTGCTCGTCCGGGGAGAGTCCTTCGGGCACCTCTCCCGTGATGAGAAGGGCATGGTGTTCCGTTACGCTGTTCCCGTCCACCGCATGAGGGTTCAGTCCTTTCTCGAGCAGCCTTTCTGCGTGCCTTCCGAATCGGGGATGTCCTTTAAGGGAGGCGATGAGCGTGGGCGCCTGTTCGAAGATATCTTCCGGAATGTGGCGGCATCCGGTTCTCGGATATGAGACGTATCCTCTTTCGTATAGCCTTTGGACGACGGCGAGGGTCTGTCCGGCTGCCATGCCCAGACGTGTATTAGCCTCCTGTTGCAGGCCGGTCAGGTCATGCGGCAGAGGCGGCTCCTCCATATTCTCTTTCTTTTTCACGGCAAGGACCGTACAGCGGCTTTCGCCCTCCAGTCCGGCCCGGGCTTTTTCGGCATCCTCTTTCCTTTCATACCGGAGAGGACATGTGAAAAGAACTTTCTGCCCGTCCTTGCAGACTCCGGTCCGCAGATGGTAACAGCTCACGGGCACAAAATCCCTGTTCTCAAGATAACGGCGGCAGACCAGTGCCAGCGTGGGTGTCTGCACCCGTCCGAGCGAGTGGTTGCTTATGCCGGCGACTATCCCCAGGGCGATGCTCGCGTTCACGCCCAGTATCCAGTCCGCTTCCCTGCGTGCCCTCGCCGCCAGGGCAAGGTTGTCGAAGTCACCGTCCTCTCTCAGATTTTTGAAACCATTCAGGATGGCCTTTTCTGTCAGGGAGGATATCCACAGGCGCAGGGCCGGTTTACGGTAACCGAGGTAGTCCAGGAGATACCGGCTGACCAATTCTCCTTCACGCCCCGCGTCCGTGGCTATGACCACCCCCTCGGCGTTTTCGAGCAACCCGCGGAGCACTCCCAGCTGCCGGGTGGCTAGCGGGTCGGTGACATACCCTTCCTCCGTCCTGACTTGTCTGACAACGAGGCGGAACGGGACCGGAATAAGGGGAAGCGCCTGCCGTTCCACACGGGCGGGCCCGTAAGCGGACGGCGGTGCCTGTGCCAGCAGGTGGCCGTAAGTTCATGTGACGGCATACCCGTTACCGTAAAGATATCCTTCCGCCTTTTCGTTGGCGCCCAGTACGGAGGCGATGCTCCTTGCCATGGCTGGCTTGTCTGTAAGTACGATTCTCATAATTTTTGTTTTTATCAGGTAAATAATTAATTACATTCTTATGCCTTTGTTTTTGGCTTTTGTATTTTTGACTTTTGTGTTCCGGACCGTTCTCTTCTCCCTTGCGATATTCCTCCCGTTTTTTTCCATCTTTTCGGAGAGCGGTACGGCCTCTTCCGCCCCTTGGGAAACGGAAGGGTCCTTCGGGCCGTCGGGCCGACGGGCGGGAAGCATGTCATACCCTCCCGGGCCGGCATCCAGCCTCACGTGTTCCAGAGGACGCAGATATTGTTGCCCTTTCCCGCCAGAGGCGAACTCGTAGATGACCGTCTCCCTTCCTTGCAGCAGGCTTTCGTAATTCTGGTAATACAGGCTCTCCGGCGGCACACCGTTCTGCCGCAGCATCCCGCAGATCCCGTCCGGACAGAGGGTGCCGAACCGCCTGTCATGGGGAGCCATGAATATATACCTGTAGGTGGAGAGCAGCAGCTTCTCTGTGAGCAGGCTGGGACAATGCTCATAGCCGGTCATCCGGTTTATCATCCTTCCGACACGATCCAGCCTTTTGGCAAGGTCACGCGGTCTGGAATGCAGTGGGATGCTCCCCAGCTCTTCCAGCGAGAGGTTGATACGGCCGATGACCGCCCTTTCCCAGTCCGCTGTCAGGTCCGCGCGGTTCTGCCGGAAGTTGTCGCGGAAAATCCGTAGCGGGTTTCTGGTGCCGAGGAACAGCCTGACACGTTTTCCGAGTGTCGGTTCCCTGAGATTGGACGCGCTCCAGCGGATGACGTTGAAACGGTAGGCGTCCATGAACTGCCGTAGCGGGTTATGGTACGAGAAAATGTCCCTCAGTGTCCGCATCAATGCCCGCCGGCCGACAGCGCGGCGGCTCATGTCGACGGCCTCTTCCGGGGTGAGTGTTTTGTTGGTTGCCATATATGCTTACAATTTACAGTTTTACTTGTCTTCCTGCGGCATGTTTCCGTTTGGAAGAAGGTTGTTTTCTCTTTTTGCCGGTATCGGATCCCCCGAGGGTATCCGCCGGACTCCCCAGCATGCGTGATATCCTGTCGGCATACCTCGTTTCTGACCGTGGCATCCCTGTTCGGACTCCCTCCCTTACTAACAGGGCGGCGGCGATCTTCCTGGAAGTCTCCCGGAGTTCCGCCATCCTCTCCCCGAGAGGAAAGTCCGGATGGAGCTCCTTTTCCCTGGATAGCCTTCCGAGTTCTTTTTCCACGGGGGCGAACTCCCTCCTGTAGCGGAACGGTTCCTCCAGCGTCAGGTGGGCGTATCCTTTTTCTGCGATGTCCTGCAGGGTCATGATATCCAGATTGCGTCTGGAAAGTTCCAGGGAGCCGGCCGTAATGAACCTGTCGAGGTTGGCCGCCGTGGGTGACAGCTCGAAGGAGGCTACCGGACGGTAATTCCCGAACACTTCCAGTCCGGGATGGGAGGCGGGAAAACATCTTCCGGGTTGCCGGGACATCTCCATCAGCCGTTTTGAGGAGGTCTCGATGCGGAATATGGACAATGTCCCCGGTCTCTTTCCACAGGGTGAGTAGAAATTGTCGGCTATTTCCTGCAGGTATTCGCGTAGGTGGCGCGGGCCGTGCAGCCCCCTGTTGAACACCCTGACACCCTGGTCTGTCTTTACGGCGGTCACGAGGAACCGGGCGTTCTTTCCTTGAAGGATGCGCTCCCGTGCGGTCTCGTGTGCCACGAAGTCTTTGTAGCCTGGCGAGTGTTCCAGCCCCTCCAGATTCCTGCGGTCCGTTTCCACACCGTGTGCCTCCAGATAGGCGGCTCGTCTCAGCGGGACGGAGTTGCCGTCCGTGATCCCGCCGTTTTCGATGATAAAACGCCATGCCTGCCTGGGTTCCTTCTCCAGCAGTCCGTTGGAAGGAGGCAGCTCCTCTTTCCGGATGCCGGCATAGAAGAGCAGCAGGTTGTCAGGGACACCCCGGGCTTCCTCAATTACGGCTTTACGGGCCGCTTCTTTGACGAACCGGATGAAGGGGTTCCCGCTTCGGGGCGTATGGTCCGTTATCATGAAGGAGGCTATCCGGTTGTCCGGACACAGTTCCAGACAGAAGTCCTTCAACTCTTCTTTTGGGGGACGCGTTCTTTGCAGTCCCAGCTTTTCCAACCACGAGGCCATATTATCTTCCTATTTTAGTTTTTTTACCTGTCTTTTCCGGTTTCTTTTCCCGTCTGCGCCTCGTATCCGGGGTGGGCAATTCATATCCCCGCACGTCGTATTCGTTCTGCAGGATGCGCCGTGCCGTATCGCTGACGGCTTGTCTCATGGAGCTCCCGAGCAGCGTGTCCGCCTGTGAGGAGAGGAAGGAATGGTTCATCTGCAAGTGCAGGGAGGAAAAGCTGCAGAAATGCCTGAAGTTTCTGTTTTCCGGCATCTCGTCAAGATTTCCCGTCCTGCACAGCCTGTCCAGTATGCCGATGTTGAAGGGAGGCTCACTTTCCCTGAGCTTGAATGTCTTCAGCATCTCCCGGTATCGGGCGAGGTCGGGGGACATGTCGCACTCCACGGCGGGCTTGCATCCCCGCAGGATGTCCGACCGGAGGAATTCCGCCTTGGCGGGGATGAAACGGCACCGGTCATCAGGGGTGAACATCCTGCCGCACTCCCGCGCCTTTTCCACCAGCCTTGCGTTGTCCGTACTGAAATAATAGACGCCCAGTTTGTCGGTATTCCGGTGTATCGGACTGAAGAAATTGTCCGCATTATACTGGAGATAGCTCTCCACCCGCTCCAGTCCCCGGCCTGTGTCATCAAAGAGCAGCACGCCTTGTCCGGTCTGTATAGCCGTGAGTACACGGTTGCCGGTATCCTTCTCGCGGCTCCGGTGGAAGTCGTGGTAGGCTTCCAGCAGCCTGCCCGCCCTCCCGTTGTGGAGTGTCCGTTCAAGCTCGCCGACAATAAAGTCCCGGCTGTCGGTCCTCCTGTAGGAGTCGGCCGTTTCATGGACAAATCCGATATCCCGCAGCCTCTGGTAGTCGTCGGAGGGCCATGCGCCTCTGTCAATTATATCCCGCACAAGGGATTCCACCCGGTTGCCATCTTCACCGGCGGCCTCGATGCAGTAGATCCTTTCCTCGGGCAGGTAGGCCCCTTTCAGCTGTCCTCTGACCTGACTGAAACAAAACTCCCCGAACCGGCGGTCCAGGTCATTTACGTCAGAAGACAGAATCCGGCAGTATTCCAGCTCGTTCCTGCCGTTCAATATGAATCCAATATACATGGTGGTACTGTTTTAATTTATAATTTTCTGCCGAAAGGTTTCCGTCCGGCCCTTTTCTCTGATGTCTCCTCACGCTGTCCTGCCGGATGACGGATGCCGTCCTTTACCCGGTAGGTCCTGATAGGGAACGGTTCACCGGATACCAGCAATTTGTTCCGTGTAAAATCCGCCATGCAGTAGAGCAGGTACCGTGAGGCGGGGCGGTCATTCTCCGGCAGGTACAGGGCGTAGCCTTCGGAGAGTACCCTGAACTGCTCGTTCTCCAGCCTCACGTTTCCCACAAGCAGGGCGGTGTCGGGATTGCCGAGGTATTTCTCCAGCGACCGGTGTCCCCTTACGTCAAAGTCCCGGCGGAGGATATCGTCCGCCTTTTTCCTTATCTGGGATGAAAGCTCCCTGAAAGCCTGCGGGTCAAACAGTTCCGCGGCTTTCACCTGCGTCACCTCTTCGAACCGTTCGGCCAGAGGAAGCAGCTCCCTGTAATAGGTGAACGGCCGATCATGGATATTCATGTAGCCGCGTTCCCTGATCGATAGCAGGCGGTATATATCCTCGTTCTCTCCCCTGGAAGAGAGTTCGAAGCCTGTGTATCCCCTCACTTTGGAGAATAGTCCCCGGTATTCGTCGGCTGTCGGGTTCATCGCGTGGTAGAGCCTTGGCTCGAGGCTCTCGGCAAACCCGGCGGGAAGGGTCTCCCGTGGAATGTATTCCGCCTTTCCCGTTCCTTCCCGGCAGGACATGCCATGTCCGCCACCGTTGATATGGGGCATCAGCTCCCTGCGCCGCCCGGAGTACTCATAGATCTCCAGCGCCCCGTCATGAGCATGCGGTTCGAAGTACCTGTCAGCGGCACGCTGGAGATATCTCTTGAGGGCCTCCTCGCCGGCCCTGCTGCCGGAGAACAGCAGGTAACCGTGTTTTCGAAGCACCACTTTTAAGGGTGCGGTCCTGTTGCTTTTTTCCATTGTCATCTGTTTCTTATTTTACATTTTGGGACGTATCTCGGTCCTTTTACGTGTTTTTCCTGGCGGGCTGTACAGCCTCTTCTCGACCTCCGGTCTGATCCTGACGGTTTTCCGGTCCACTGGCGGGTTGCCGCCGAAGATGATCCGGTCTGTAGCTTGGTCCACCCACGCGTAGGCATGCGAGGGGTTATTCCCGCTTTCGCGCGGCAGGTACAGCCCAAGGCCCCCTTTCAGTACGCTCCTGTGAGGTCCGTAGAGCGGGACTCCTTCCAAGATAACGCACTCTGCCGGGTCGTCCAGTATCCTCCCGGCCGTCCGGTATCCCCGGACATCATAGGCGGAGTCCATCAGTTTCTGCAGCTGCCTCCTGGTCTCGAGGGTCTGCAGTAATTCCTCCCTGTCCCGGGCGGATTTTGCGGGTATCCGTTGTAACTCCTCCGCCTGGCGGTCATAACGCTCCAGGGCATCCAGGGTGTCCGTGATATTAACGTTGCGGGCGCTTATCTCACAGCCCGCGTTATGGCAGAAACTGCGGAAGTCCTCCGCAGTGGGCCTCATCTCATTGCTGTAGAGGAGTTCCATCCGGCTGCCATGGGGCTTCGGACCATAAGGGTACTCGTCCGGCCGCATCCTCCCCGGGTTGACCCAGGGTCGGTTACCAAGTTTCCCTTCGGCCCTGTAGACATGTAACGCTCCGGAATTGAATGCCGGATTGAAATAGGCGTCGGCCGTCTGTTGCAGGAACTGCCGCAGCTTTCCCCTGCCTTCCGCCGTGTCGGTAAAGGCGAGGAAGCCACCCCAGGTCTCTATCGCTGTGTAGGTCTGCTCCATGATATCTATAACTTTAAATTGTTCCTCTTCCTGTTTCTCTTTGCCCGCGATTTATCCGTTTTTACTGCCTTCGCCTCATAAGGGACGATCTTACCGTCCTTGACCTGGTATACAGGCTTGAGCCCCGGGGGATTCTTATAAGCCATGACCCGGTCGCAGGTCTTATCGGCATGGATGTAACGGAGTCCGGGCATTTTTGCCGATAGTCCGGGGAAGTAAATCCATTTCCCTTCAAGCAGCGCCCTTCTCAAAGTGTCATCGGCCTCGTGGTCACCGATGAGGAACGGCACGCTGCAGTCATTCAGAAGCCGCTCCAGGGTACGGTGCCCCCTTACGTCAAAATCCGTTTTCAGGATACGCCCCGCCTTGCCGTGCATGTCGTCCAGTATCTTTCCCATGTCATCGTCGCCGGGATTTCCCCGGAGAAAGCTGTCCATGCGTTCCACGAACTCCCGGAACTGATGCCGGTAGGAAAAAGCGGGGTCAAGAATGAGTTGCCGGTCGAAGTGGCGGGTAAGGGAGAGCAGTCGGTAGATATCCGCGTTGCATCTGTTCATCCCGCATCCGGAAAACTCCGTGAGGTTACGGTATCCTTCAGCGGAGGGTGTCATGTCGGTAAAGAAGACCGGCTCCAGTTTTCTTTCATCGGGCAGGTCCGCTCGTACCGGGGAGTCCGTGAACTCGTACACGTATCTCCCGGTATCGGGATCTTTCCTGCAGGAGGCGTCAATCAGCGGGGCCAGGCTTGCCGGAACGGAATGCATGTCATATTGTTTGACCGGTCCCGGTTCGCTATGTATCCACCAATAGTTGTCCGCCAGGTGCTGGTAGAACTCCTCCAGCCCTTTCTGGCCCGCCGGTCCGTCACTGAAAACAAGTATCCCCCTTGATGTTTCCACGATATGCAGGGGCAGCTTGTAAGCGGGATCATAACCATATAGCCGTGCCTTCTCGTCCTGCAGCAGGCGGAAATCCATCAGGCGGTCGATTTCTGCGGCCGTCAGCCGCAACCGTCCGTCCGGTTCCATGGGCCGTTTCAGGGCGGACCTCATGAACACCGCATCACGTAGATTGACGCTTACTACCGGTTCCAGGCCATATCTTCGGATATGGGGCAGCAGTTTGTCCGTGATGTATTCCCTTACGGGGATATCCCGGGATATGGAAGGGACATCGGACATGCGGGGGAAGCGGTAGATCTCCAGGCGGGTATCGGGGACGAAGGCCAATATCCGGGCGGTCTCCACCCCGACATGCAGCAGGCCGAGGAACTGGTAGGTCATGCCGTCTTGTTCCGGATTGACAGGATAAAGTTGGTAGGAAATCGCGGCATGGGGCTTGTCCATGCCGGTTTCGTACCCGATGAGCAGGCACCCTCTGCCGTCCTGCCTGAACAGCTCCTCCAGTTGTTCCATGTTGTCTTTTGGGGATGCCATGCCGTTACATTTTCGGGGTTATCTTTGATTTGCGAGCATAGGTCCTCTTTTCAGGCTTCTGCGTTTTCTCCGGCAAGCCGTCTTTCTGTTCCAGCCCCTGTCTGTTCTCCAGTTTCTTGGTGCTTCTTTCCCACAGGAACTCGGTCCCGCGTTCGGCGGCGCTCATCTGGATGGAGGTTCGCAGGATTTTCCCATTCGATGACTTGAACTCGATGGGGACCTCCTTGCCAGCCGTATAGTCAGCGTACTCCTGCTGCGAGAGCGTATAGTCCTTGATTTTTTTAGAACAGCGCGCCTGGTCTGCCGGAAGGAAGAACATCTCGTTGGTAACCGGATCTTTTGAAAGGTAGCACGGTTTCGTCTCCTTGCTGCGGAAGTCGACGACCAGGTCCACCAGCCTTCCGGCGTTGCCCGTCCGGTTCAAGGCGTCCAGTACGTCCTCCTCCAGCTTGTATCCCCGGTATTCCTGTCCTACCTTGGGGGCCTGGCGGATAAAGTGCAGATCGAACTTGGCCAGGCCGTTCTCGTCACGGAAAAGCGAGAGTTTGGCATCCCCTTTCTGGCGTCCCAGCTCGGTGTTCATGGAGATGTCATAGGCTATGCCGGACTGTCTGCCCTGTAACAGCCTTTCCATGTCGCCGGTCTGTCTGAGCACGTCTGGGGTAAGCCCGTAACGCTCGGCCTGCTGCCAGTTGATCTCGCGCTCATTGAAAAGGTGGTTGTTGTAGATTCGGTTATCCCGGGAGAGCTCGCGTCTTAAAGACTCGTTCTCGGGGAGCTGGGCCTGCTCGATCCTGCGTTTCGCTTCCTCCACCGGAGTCTTCTCCTCCATCCGGTACAGCGCGTAGCGTGTCGGATGGTTGTACTGGTACATGAAGTTCTTCCCGAAGTTGGTGAAGAAATTCCCGTACCGGTCCACACGGATAAACTGGTTCTTGTTCGTTTCATTGGCCTCGAGCGTCTCCAGCTCCCCGTTTGCCGCGATGCCCTTGACACCTTTCGCCTTCTGTTCCTTCTTGTCGTAAGCCATCAGGTAACCCTGTTCCTGAGTGGCGTTTTCGCTGCCTGTGGCAGCCGGTTTTAGTTCTTCCATAACTGTTAAATTTTAAAGTGGATAAATCGTTTCGGGAGATAAAATTACTATCTTCGTTTTAAAATATTCTGATTATGAGAAAGTTGTCATTGATAGTCATGTTTTGTCACCTTTTGTCAGTCTCCTCCTGTGTGAGGGGGGACGGTACGGCTGGCGAAAACAAGGGTGAATTGTTAAAGGAACATTCCACCGGTACTGCCGGGAAGTGAACGGTTACTTGAAGGTCCCGACATGGCCTCATTCTCCTGACGGATTATCCCGTACTCTTCCCCCTTGACAGAAGATACACCCGTTTCAGGGTCTCCTCTATGTTCGGTATGAGGGTACATCCGGTAAAGGGAGGGAGGCTGTTCCACCAGGGGGTGGACCTAGCCGCTCCCTGTGGCACCCCCGTGTACAGTGCGGGTAATGGCAAGGTCACCGAGGCACGTTACAGCCGGAGTTACGGATGGTTCGTGCATGTCCGGCATGCAGAAGGATATTCGACATTGTACGCGCATATGAGCAGGCTGCATGTGAAGGCGGGAACTCATGTCCGTATCGGGCAGCATATTGGGAATGTCGGACATACAGGGGTAGCGACCGGCAACCATCTGCATTTTGAGTTAAGGAAGGACGGTGTCTTGCTGGACCCGCTCTCATGGCCGCCTTTTAAATAACCTGTAAAACAAGCAAGTGATGAACATCAAGGAAGTAAAGAAGATTCCGCTGGAGGATTTCCTGGGGCGGGCGGGATTCTCGCCTGTCAGAAGACAGGGGGACAGTGTATGGTACCTTTCGCCTTTCAGGCAGGAGCGTACCCCGTCATTCAAGGTCAGCCTTTCCTTGAACCTGTGACATGATTTCGGGGAGGGAACCGGGGGCAGTATCATCGACCTGGCACAAAAGCTGTACGGGGTGACGGATATTCCGACCGTATTGCAGAGGATCGGAAGCGATTTTCCGGCGTTCAGGCCGGATCCTTCTCCTGCGAAAGAACGGACTGTGGCATCGGCCTTTGAGAAGCTGCGCGTCTCACCTCTTAAGAACACCGTCCTGCTGGATTATCTTGGGACAAGGGGCATTCCTTCCGATATCGCCTCAAGGGAATGCGTGGAGGTACATTACCGCATGTACGGCAAATGGTATTTCGCGATCGGTTTCAAAAACAGGAAAGGGGGACTTGAGATACGTAATCCATACTTCAAAGGAGCGGTCTCTCCCAAGGACATCACACATGTCAGCCATAATACAGGGGATAGACGGCAGTCATCGGTACTGGTTTTCGAGGGATTCATGGACTATCTCTCGTACCTGGCCTTGAAAAAGGGGCAAGCCGTGCCGGACTGCGTGGTGCTCAATTCTGTGACCAACCTGCCCAAGGCAATGGATATCCTTAGAAGTTACGGACAGGTCTGTTGCTTCCTGGATAATGATGAAGTCGGCAGGAAGGCGGTGGAGGAGATCAGAAAGCAATGCGGGAAGATAAGCGACAAGGCCATACATTATCTGCCACACAAGGATTTGAACGAATTTCTGCAGGAAAGAATTCGATCAGAGCGGATGACAGTGCGACAGGGGGCAAAGAATCAAGAGGGTTGAAAAAGAAAAAGGCAACTGTAAGCTGTGTTCTCGATATCATGGTTGCCAGTATATATTGCTTGTGCAAAAATAAGGAGCTGATGTTTTGGACAGCTCCTTTATATAATTAAGAATTTCCGGCTTTAATAGTTACGGATCAGCAGTTCGTTGACCGTCTCCCTCTTCTCGGCTATGGAACATACCGAGCGGAAGATGCTCAGTCGTTGGATATGGAAGCCGACGTACAGGTCGTCGAAGAAGGTGTTCTCAGGATTCTTCTGACAGGGGTCGGAGTTGGAGAGCATTCATTTGCTTCCCTTCCCTCCCAAGTCCTTGCAGAATCCGGCCAGTTCTATCTGGCAGTCGTCATCGAAGTCGTCCGGCATGTAGGAGGTACAGGTACCGGCCTCGTTGACGGGTTTGTAGGGCGGGTCGAAGTAGAAGAACGATTTCTCTCCCGCGTATTTTTCCGTCTGGCGGTAGTCTCCGTCCAGGATGATGACGTCCTGTAGCAGCTTGTGGTTGCAGCGGATCAGTTCCTCCTCCAGTATCCTGGCGCGGCTGCCCGTACCGAAGGTTACCGAGAGCCTGCCCTTGCGGTTGACCGAATAGATGCCGTTATAGCAGGTGCGCATGAAGAAAATGAAAAGGGCGGCACGGGTGATATCATCCGGGTGCTCCTCGTTGAATACCCTTCGCTTTTCCATGAAATAGTCCCTTCTTTCCGTACGTTCCTCAAGGGTGTGGTATTCTCCCTGGATGCCGGCAAGCAGTCCAACCAGTTCTTCCGGCGTGTCGCGTATGACGCGGTAGACATTCACCAGGCTCTCGTTCGAGTCGTTGATCACGCAACGGATATGCGGATAGGTCTGTCTCAGTCAGAAGAACAGGGCGCCGCCCCCGACAAAGGGTTCCACATAGGTTTTCATTTCTGTGATATTCTCCGGTAGTGACTGGATCAGTACCGGAAGCAGTCTTCTCTTGCCTCCCACCCAAGGGAAGCAGGGTTTGCCGGGCAGACAGCCCGAGCTGGTTTTCTTCTTTTCCATGATTCGATAAATTAAAATGAATGGTTAAAACTATTGTTACCCGTCATCTTCCGTTTCCAGCAGATGTTTCAGGTTCGGATCGTTCTCTATGCGGCGGAGCTCCTTTTGGATGATCCCGCTCACTTCCTCCTTGATGCGGTAGTAGTTCCGCTCTATCTCTTCCCGCATATGGTCCTTGCCGTCCCCGCCAGTAAAGTCCGTAATCACGGGGATCGGTTTGTAGGCTTTCGTCTCGGCCGCCACCCTCGCGTTGTCCACGACGATCTCGCAGTGAAAGATTTTCTGTTCCATCTTCTCCTGGAAACTGTCGCAGACGCTTCCCACGAACATGCCCTGGGAGAGGTTGGATATTTTCGAGGCCGGTATCAGCGAGTCCAGCTGGGTGCTGATGCTGGTCGATGTGTCCTCACGGGTCATGTTGACGGACTTGCGCTGCTGGAGCACCTTCCCGAACCGTTCCGAGAGGTTCTTGGCCGTTTCCCCCAACACTTGCCCGGAAAAGACATTGCCGACGGTATTCTGGATGACGCGCGCCTCCTTTTCACCGTAGTCACGTACCAGCTGACTGAAATCCTGCGCGCCCAGACAGACGGCCACCTTGTTGCTGCGGGCCGTGGCTATCAGGGTGTCGAGCCCTTTGAAATATATCGTCGGAACCTCGTCCACCAGGATGGAGCACTTAAGCTTTCCCTTACGGTTCACCATCTTGACGATACGGGCGTTGTACAGCCCCAGGGCCGCCGAATAGATGTTCTGCCGGTCCGGGTTGTTGCCTACGCACAGTACCTTTGGCTCATCCGGGTTATTGATATCCAGCGTGAAGTCGTCCCCGCTCATGATCCAGTAGAGCGAGGGGCTGATCATGCGCGAGAGCGGGATCTTGGCACTTGCGATCTGGCCCTGGAGCTGCTCCATAGCCCCGCCTTTCCAGGCGTCCATGAAAGGCGAGAGGTAGTTCTCCAGCTCCCTGTACGAGGTCAGGATGGTGAATATGTCCGAGTAGGGCTTGTTCAGCAGCTCGATGGCGTGGGGGAAGGTACAGTACTTCCCGTTCTCGTAGATTTTGAGATACCATATGATGGCGGCAAACAGTACGATCGGACTTTCTACGAAGAAGTCGCCCTGTTTCTGTATCCAGGTCCTATTCAAATTCAGCATGATCACATACGCCGATTCGTAGGCGTCGGCGATGTCAGACATGAATGTCGGGTTGATAGGGTTGCAACGGTGGCTGTGCCGCGGATCGTCGAAGTTGATTACGTAGAACTGAACGTTCGCCTTGTACTTGTCCTTGTTCTTGAGCAGATGGTTATAGACGATAAGGCTCAGGTCGGGAAACTTGAAATCATAGCAATAAAGCGCATAACCTTTCTCTATCTGCTGCTTGATGAACTGGTTGATGACACAGTAGCTCTTCCCGCTGCCCGGTGATCCGACCACTATGCAGCCCCTTTGGGGCAATACGACATTGATCCACCCATCATGCCATTTCTTCTTATAATAGAACCGTGTGGGCAGGTTCACCGAGTATTCGTTGGTGATCAAGCGAGTCTCCTGCATGAAGGACTCGTTCTCCTCATTGAAGACGTCATCCATCAGGTGTTCCTTTAAAAGACGCCCAGTCCACATGCCTACGGTGAGCAGGCAGATGTACCCGGCGGCAAGGGCGGACACATACGCCAGGGTGGTGAGTGGAACACTCCAGCCGGCGGTGAGGAAAAGCTCGCTTCCCCAATAGAGGAATAGCCCGGCTGCCAGATAGCAGCCGATACGCCTTCATGTCATCTCCGGGACCCTCCGTCCTTTGGCGCCCATCGAGGAGAAGAAAAGGAACATCAGGCTGAAGCATTTGGTCACGGGGGAGCTGGTGAACAGTCCGGTGTCATGCTGGAAATTCAGCAGTATCCTGTCCACCATGCCGTTGGTACAGCCGGCGGCATGGAAGAACGGATAGCAGAAATAATAGATGTTCATCACGAGGAACAGGATGCTGACCGCCCGCATGAAGTCGATGGTCTTGCCGAGTCCTCTGGAATCTTCTTGTGCCATATGGGGTATGATTGGTTGTTATATGTGAATACTTCGTTAGTTGATCCGCGGGCCTTTCCGCCCCTTCCTCTTTTTCTTCTTTCCATAAATATTCCGGGGAATGTCCTCAGCCGGGTAGGGACAGGATTCCATGGAGAAGATATCCAGCAGGCCTTCCGCAAGCCCCGTCTCCCTTGTGTCCGTATTCACGGGCGGTTCCTGTCCGGGAGTCGGCTTGTCGGGGACGGACGGGAGCGTGCCGTATTTCCGGTTGATAACCGAAGCGGAGAACTCTTTGCCGAGCGCCGATCCCTTGAAGACCGCCCTGATATTATGGTCTATATAGGTCACGCCGTAGATCACGCCCGCCCCGTTCTCCCAGAGTACGGGCACGATGCCTTTGCCTGCCAGCTCGTGCAGGAACCCTTCACGGGTATCCCGGCGGAGTGCCGTACGGATGTTTTCCCTTGTCTTTTCCGGCAGGGGATGCTTTTTCATCCATGTTCTGCTTTGTGAGAACCTCTTTTGGAGGGCACGGTATCCCACGCTTTTATCGATATTGCTAGATTTGATTCCGACCCCAGTACGTTTTCCCTTCCCGTCGGTCGCCGCATAGACCAGGCCGTCGCAACGTTTCCCGTCCACGACCTTATGCACTTCCTCCACGGTCACGTTGAAAAGTCCTAGCAGTGCCCTGAACTCCTTGAACGACTGGAAGCGGTAATTCTGCACAGCCGGTTTTACCACACCCGCAATCTGATGTTTCAGATCGCCTTTCGTGTAGTCCACCGCGGTCATCGGCCGGAAAATCCTGTGTTCCTCCCCGCGTGACTGCAGCAGGCCGTATTTCCTTTCTAGTTCCCGGCAGATGTCCGTCGAACGTTCCCATTCCTTGTAATCCCTAAGCTTTCTTCCCTGTTCATCAATGCGCAGGGAGACTATATGGATGTGAGGACGCGCGTTGTCGTCATGGCGGAAGATAATGTAAGGCTGGTCGCCATATCCGAGCTTGTCCATATATTCCCGTCCGATGGCTTCCAGCTGTTCGTCGGAGAGCACGTCATCGGGATGGGGATTGAGCGAGAGGTGGATCACCGGCTTTTCCGTCCGGCGGTTCATGGCAAGGTAAGGTTCGAAGCTACGCATGCATTCGGTGATACCGACCTTTCCCTCCGGTGTCTCCATCACGCGGTTTCATGCCAGTGTCCGCGCTTTCCCCTTCTCCACTTTTTCCTGATTGTAATACAACGCCCCGTAGATGGCGGCACCGGATGTTATCTTTGCAACCATTGTTCAAACTCTTTGGTAAGACGGATGATTTCCTTGTTCAACGATACGAGCTCCACGGTCAGCTGTTCCAGTTTGTAAAGCAGGGCGAGGGCTTTCTTTTCGGTCAGTTCCCCGCTATGGACCGCCTTGACAATCTGGTTGTAGTTCACCCCGATGCGGCGGTACTCGCTCTGCAGGTTGGTGAGCTTGATGTAATAGTCTGTGGCCGCCTTGTCGATTTTCACCACTTTCATCGGTTTGCCGAAAATGGCCGACAGGATGAACTGCGACTTGGTTCCGGCACCGGAATTGTCATAGAGCCGTTCGAACTCGATGTTTTGGAGCTCGTTCAGACGGAATCCGTAGTAATAGGAATGGAGCTGGGAGGATTCCTTCGGACTGCGCCCCCCTCTTCATGTCCGGGAAGCGGCCGTTTTCTCTTTCTTGTACGCCTGTTTGATTTTAGCCATATTATTGATGTTTTTACCGAAGCAAAGTAAATGATAATTCGGATACCTGCCTAATTTCGGAAGGTGACTATCTCTGACAAAAAATGACTTTTGCTGACAGGGGGATTTTCCTCTCTGTCATCCGTGCCCAATCCCGCAGTTTATGATGTTTTTTTCAAAGGCCTCCCGGAGTTTTGGGAGCAATACCGAGAGACTTTTCTTGCGTCTGGCAAGGTCTGCACGTAAATCATAGGGCTTGGGAATTCGGATGTGCAGGAATCCTTCGAATGCTACCACCAGAGAAGCGAATGACTGCCGGTTACCGTTGCCGTCCGTTATCACTCCCAAGTAGTACAATGAGGCGATCAGCTCCATCAGGTTTACTAGGGAACTCTTCCAGTGGAGGGAGATAACGGATGAGTTATTCTCTTCTGTAGCCGGATGAACAGCGCAGTATTCAGGATGTTCTACGGAGAAACGGAGTAATTCGATTTCGGTCTTGACAAGAGCGACTGCCTTTTTCAGACATACATGTAGATGTTTGCTGGTAGTTTTCTCCGCCATGTTCAGGCAGGTGTCCAACTCCACTTCCAGATGATATAGGTACCGGAGCTTTTCAAGAAAGGGCAGTTCACCTTTTGCAAGTTGTAGCAGATAGTCTAGAAATTCATCGTAAGCGGATGACAATATGTTTTCTGAGATGGATTCTTCTTCCTGGACCGCTTTCCTGAAGCAATCCAGCAGACGATGTGTCGTTAATGCTTTCATACGGTTCGTTCTTTTTAAGTTTGACAATCGATGCCTTCCGGCAAGAAAATAAGATGCTGGGAATGGCAGATTTTGATATATAATCAACTAACATGAATATCAATAAATAGTAGTAGAGTGTAAATACAAAAGGTGCACATGGTTTACAGAACTGTAAGGCAGGTGTACACCTTTTGTTAAAGTATGTCGTATGCCCGTGCGAACCGTTATCAGGGGGTGACTACCGCCTACAACTCACGCATCTGTTCCGTATTATATAGGGAGTATTTATGATACAAGTTTGTCCATTGGATGTGGACTTCCTAAAAAATACCCTCCCCGTGCTTGAATTGGAGATTCCAACAAACGGCTTCCCATAGGTTGTCAGACGACAAGTCTCTTCCCGATAGTATTTTCTGTAAATGTTTTTCCGAAAAGTTCGATTATTATGGGGATGACCACCCGTTCTTCTATTATTTGTGCTATTCACTCTTTTGTCTGGCGGAATTTAATGAGAAGGTGAAATTCCGTCCGTCACATTCCTATCCAGCGTTCATAATTGTAGATCTCGAAACTGATTTTGTCGCATAATATCCGTATCTGATCGTATTAAAATTTATTGTAAGCTCAATGGAATTCATATTATTTTGCAAACATATTCTAAAGTAGAAGGTGCAGACGATGGATGTTAATAATATTAGGTTCCTATACCGAAAGGTATCGCTTGTCAGCCGATACTTCACTTTTTCAGCTCGTCACACATGGACATTTAGCTGAAATCGAATATCCGGGTCCCACGGTACAGTTACTACCAGTCCGTTCGAGTGTGACAAGAATCTGTTATTTCTCTTTCTCCTCTTCCACGAGAATTCCTCCCATGTCACATATTCGTACATAAATCTTTTTTCTCCATAAAAATAAGAGAGGAAAGGTAATAATGACGAAATATATTTCAACGGTCCCTTAAAAAATATGGGACATACAAGGGTATAAATAAAAAGCATACAATTCCCTTACACTGCATGTCAGGAAAGTGTATAATTCCTGTAGGCCTTTTGTACTTTAAAGGTAGAATAGTGGGAGGATTATTCGGGTATTTTCAATATCCACCCTTTTGTGCGAATGAGGATAGTACGGCAAAACAAGCCGATCCATACGACAGATGGTATGAATTTCAGATTGACTATTTCGACTATACACTATTTGGAGGTATGAAACTTCCTTGTATTACTTTGGAGGGGCAACAAGTCTTTCACATAGGATATAAAGCATGTGAAGTCGACAAACATTTCGAGGTACATTATATTATACACAAGGGTAATGCTGGAGAATACCATAGCTACTTGGGGTGGATTAACCTCACTGATATTCTTTGCAAAAGTCTATTCCATTGTTTGGATTCCATGTGAAAAAGTATGAGAAAGGATTTACTCCATATGTAATATAGTAAAAACTATAAATACAAATATCAGTAATCAACGCTCCAAGTAAAATGCATAACAGTCAGTGGAAATGTGTTCCATTTCACAGATAAATTTAAAGCAGAAAAATCAAATTTTCGCCATCATAAATACAAGCCGACTATAGCAAGTAATAATAGTTCTATGGCTAGTCTATTTTCGATTATCTCCTTCCCGGCACAATAGAAAAGAATCCGAGGGTTTAAAATGGGGAACCTTACGAGCCGGAATAAATATCGTTGTGTGCTGCTGGATATTCTGTGCCTTCTTTGCAGCCCTTTTCTTTAAAGAAAATGTGCCGAACCCACGTAGAAATACACTTCTGCCTCTGCCAAGTGCATCCTTCACGCATTTCATGAAACCCTCGATTACCAGGGCAACGGTCTTTTGGTCAATCCCTTGTTCCTCGGAGATCCGCTTTATAATATCTGCTTTAGTCATATCACAGTTTTAATGTTCGTACTATTTTGTCGTTTAGGTAGAGGAAAGTCGCCACCCTCAAGAAGTAGTCTGTTATTCCTTAGACACTTTCCCTGCCTGATACCGTTCATGCCGTTTAAACAAACGTTTTTTGTTTCTTTAACATGGTCGTCTGTTCAATCTCGCTGACTATCCGGGCGGAATATAGCCCCATCTCAGTTCCGAGAACTTAGTGTCGCCTATTGGCTTTTCTATCGGGGTGATGATGTCCGCCACTGTTGAAGAGATTATTTTCCCGAAGGTGCCGCCAATGATTACACCCACGGCTATGTCTATCACGTTTCCACGCATAACAAACACCTTAGAATTCTGTAAAGAGTTACTTTTTGACATTTTTATATTGTGTAAAAAAAAATTGTCATATGCTGAAATATCAATTTAAACACCTTATATGCTATTGGTAATTATACAGTATAACAATGTCGAAATTAGTTATAAAAAATCCCTCACTCATACTTTTTTATTAGTATAAACCGAAGAAAGATTACCTTCTATTTAATAGAAATCAGTATAGGCCCTTAGTTTGAATCAATAACAAATATCCTAAAGTATTACTTTTGTTAGTATCATAAGCATAAAAACTCTGTTTTATCGAAATTAGTGATATCAAGATCTCTGCTCTTTCACGGGAAAGAGGCATATACAGATGAATGCTATCAAAAGATACTACTTGTTAGCGTATCAAACAAAAGAGGATGACACGAGAAGCGAAGGCTCCAATCATCCTCTTTTCCATCATTGTTGTTTATCACTATGGTGAGAGATAGTTTTCCACACAATGGAACTAGCCAAACTTCCTGTTAAGGGAGCGACAACAAAAAGCCAAAGTTGGGAAATCGCACTGCCCCCCTCGAAAAGCGCTGGTCCTATGCTACGTGCAGGATTTACCGATGTCCCGGTGATTGGAATACACACGATATGCACGAGGATAAGTGTCAATCCGATGGCCAAGCCCGCCAGTTTACCGGCCCCTTTCTTTTTGTCTGTAGCTCCCAGTGCTACAAGAACGAAAATAAATGTAAAAACGGTCTCGGCAATAAAGGCCTGTAACATTTCCCCCTCACCGAAGCCATTGCTCCCTGTCATAGTGGGACCGGAATGTGATCCCGTGGAAACCAGTATGAAAAGTATGGTCGACCCAAGAATCCCTCCGATTACCTGAAAAATCATGTATAACAGAGCATCTTTACCTCCCATTCCTCCCGAGCAGTATACACCCAGCGTGATCGCTGGGTTTATGTGACAACCAGATATCCCACCAATGGTGTATGCCATGGCGACCACTGACAGTCCGAAGGCCATGGCAACTCCCACCGTACCCACTCCAGTGCTAACTGCCCCAGGCGTATCCCCAGCGAAAACGGCACTTCCGCATCCCATTAATACAAGAACCATTGTCCCGATCATTTCAGATATATACTTGTTCATGACATTCAAATTAAGTATAGATAAAAATTATTAATGCATTCGGTCGTCCGGACAATTGCATCTTCTCGGTTTATATCCCGACCATTTAGTGCTTATGAGATTCCTTTTCCACATTGATTGTACAGATACTTACCCGATTCCAATCAGGCTCCTCGAACATGTTCCCTATTCCCTGGCCTTCGGCCACAATCCGTTTTCCTGCAATTCCATACCTGTCCATTAGCATTTTTTTTACAATCTCCGCTCGTTGTTGAGCGATCCGCTCGTTCACTTCCGCACTTCCCTCAGGGGAAGCATATCCTTTGATGACCACACTTGCTTCCTTGTGGTTCTTTAAATAAGTCGCGATACGTTCGATGTTCGGGAGTTGAGAGTTGTCAATGGTTGTCTTGCCTTGACGGAAAGTTATGACGGATTCCAGTGTCTTTCTGCTGTTGTCAATAGTGTCTTTCATGATTTTTGGTTCTTGGCTCTGGCATTTGGCCAACGCAGCTTCCAGTTCCGTCACTTTCTGAACTGCTTCCTCCAACGCTTCGGCATTTTTCCCGATTTGTGAATGAAGTTGATTGATTTTCTCGTTCAAAACATTCACCTCCTGCTGGTCGTAAGGTCTCACTTTTGTAAAATGATGTTTCCCGTTACTACATCCAAAGTGATATTTCAGTCCAATAGATATTTCCCATACTGCCTGTTTAGAGTGGAAACACACGGGCTCGGAACCCATAGCGTTCATATCATAGGCCAAGGCTGGTTTGAGAGCTAGCGTCCATGCTTTACTTTCTCCCAAGTTAAAATTAAAATTCATCCCCAGTTTTGTTGACATGCTGTTTTGATCGGAACCCATTCCCTGGTTCATGTAATAATGCAACCACCCGATTCCGGCGATCGCTTCGATTTCAAAAGGTCTTGGGGTTCCCGTATAGGTTCCAAAAAGATTGTTCAGGTTCACCAGCCCTAACAGACTAACATTGGAGCGGTCGAAAACTGTCCGACTTTGTGAAGTGTTAAAACTTCCGACTGCCTCTAGACCGAAACCAAAAACCGGTGTCAATTGTTTATTCAATTCTATCCCCGTGATTGGGCGCATATTTCCAAAGAAGGAGTGATGTGTTAACGGGGTTGTTCCTCCTGCACTAACCCCAATGGACCAGTTGTCCAAAAATTTATTACCTTCTACCGCAGTCTGAGCATTTGTGTGATACATAAAAATGCTAGATAAAAACAAAGTTGTAAAAATTTTCTTCATAACGCATTGTGTTTTGATTTAATTTTGCAAAGATCTTGATTTTTATAAAACAATATATTTCATTTTTGGCTCTATTATTTATCATTTTAGTTCTTTGTACTAAAATACTAACTGAATCTACAATTTATCAATTTTTTTTCTCTCTTTTATAAATGTATTTCGTGTAAAAAGGAAATCGTAATTCAGATAAATAAAAAGATTAAATATCCAAGTATTCTAATATTGTGATATTCAAAATATAAGACTCTTATATTTTCTTCTTTTAGCGACAGTATGGGTGGTATTCAGCTGGATGGTTATTAACAGGACTTCTGCTCCTTACCCATTTGGGGCCAAGTATGACATCGCAAGATTAGCTTTGATACGTGCGATATCGTTTACGATAATCCCTCTGGCCTCACTCTTTATATGATAGTAGTTCTTTTGTTACCGTAGTCACGCTACAACTGGGAAAAATTTTGAGAGATTAACATAACGGTTACTTTGTCGTTTCAGGGGGAGTAATGAGCTTGTCCAATCTACTTTCCCATAAATGGGGATATAATGATAAAGACTTCGGTTTCGCATAACTACCGTTTCCCAACCTTAAATGATCTTTACTTTTTACCCGGTGGGAACTCCAGTCTGAAAAACGAGCACGGTTTCAGTTATAATGCGGGCGTGAGTTTCGATGTCGACAAGAAGAACGTCTACAAACTGGATGGCAGTGCCACGTGGTTCAATTCCTACATCGAGGATTGAATCATCTGGCTACCGACAACCAAGGGCTTTTTCTCACCACGAAACGTGAAAAAGGTACATGCTTATGGTGTCGAGGTAAAAGCCAATCTTGCCGTACAGCCGGCAAAAAACTGGCTCATCGACCTCAGCGGATCCTAACTCGTGGCCCCCCTCCATAAAGGAGGGCGAAAAGATGTCCCCTGCCGACCAGTCGGTAAGAAAACAATTGCCATACGTCCCGAAATACTCCCCATCACTGACCGGATACATTTCATGGGGTACATGGGCATTTCTCTACAAGTGGGCGTTCTACTCGGAGTGTTTCACCATGTCGAGCAACGACTACACACTGATTGGAGATCTACCCCGGTATTTTATGAGTAACATCTTATTTGAGAAGAAGCTGTTGCTCAAACCGATGGATGTTCAGTTGAAATTTGCCGTCAATAATCTCCTCAACGAGGATTATTTCTCGGTACTATCCTGCCCAATGCCAGGCATCAATTTTGAGTTGTTCATCGGTATCACCTCAAAATCTTGGAAAAATTAAGAAATAGTGTCCCACATATTATAATTATATGAAAGTGCTAAATAAATTGCCCCCGCTACTGTTGCTTGCGCTAGTATGGACAGGCTGTAACAACAGGAGTGCCCGCCTGACAGGTCTCACTCAACCGGTTTACACTTCGGAATATGCTTCCGACTTCGATGTCCAAGATGCCGACGGAAAGGAGGATATATTGATTACCGTCACGAACCCGTGGCAGGAGCGGACAGCGTTACCGCACAGCTATTCATCGCCCGAGACGGCGAACCCCTTTCCGAAAGATTCGAGGGACAAGTTTTGACGGTCGAAGCCAAACGCATCGCCTGTATGTCCTCGACTCATATCGCAATGCTCAATGTAGTCGGCGAGGCCGGCCGTCTAGCCGGTGTATCGGGTAAGAGTATATCTCCAATCCCGGAGTCCAGGCGTACCACGACAGTATCGGCGGCATCGGTTACTAAGGGAACATCAACTATGAGTTGCTGCTTTCACTCGACCCGGACCTCGTGCAGCTCTACGGCGTGAACGGGACGAACTTAATGGAGGATAAATTGAAAGAGCTGGACATCCCGTTCCTATATGTCGCCGACTACCTCGAAGAGTCACCGCTGGGCAAGGCCGAATCGCTACTGACACTCTCGGAAGTTATTAGAAAGCGTGTTGGATGTCAAACGATATCAAACTATCTGTTTGTCTTGATGAATAGCCCCCCCATGTTACAAATTGGAGGAGGATTATTGAAGAAAACGCCCTACACTTTTATGACATTTTCTTTGCTTATATTTAATCAATGATCAGCAGAGCATTCTCAGCTTTTTCTACTTTTTCATTTATTCCCCTTATTTCAAACAGTTTTATCTTTCAACTGTTTTATTATTAAAACATAAAAAATAGTGGTTTATGAACTCAAAACAATCGTTAATTTTGCTAGCCACAATTGGGCTGCAATCACAAGCACCGATGGACGCTTGTACAGGTATTACGTTAAAAAGCGGTGATGGCACAGTCGTTACGGCACGTACTATTGAATGGGCAGAAAGTGTTATGAATACAATGTATGTAGTTGTGCCCCGCCATCAGGAGCTTCAGTCACTTACCCCTTCCGGGATGGATGGTATGAAATTTACAACCAAGTATGGATTCATAGGCTTGTCCGTGGAACAAAAGGAATTTATGGTAGAAGGGGTAAATGAAAAGGGCTTGTCTGCCGGCCTTTTTTATTTCCCTAATTATGGAAAATATCCTCCTTATGATCCATCCCAAAAGGAGAGAAGTTTAGCGGACTTCCAGTTAGTGTCTTATGTATTAGGTGAATGTGGAAATGTAAATGAAGTCAAGGAAAAACTTCAAAATATACGTGTTACCAATATTGATCCCCGTTCTTCTACTGTTCATTGGCGGTTTACTGAACCTTCTGGGCGACAGATTGTCCTTGAGATAGTAGATGAAATCATGCATTTTTATGAAAATCCTTTGGGAGTTTTGACCAATTCTCCCGGTTTGGAATGGCATTGGACAAATTTGAATAATTATATCAATTTACAACCTGGTACACCTCCGGAACATAATTATGGTCCTTTACAGATGAAATCCTTCGGACATGGAGCTGGTCTACTTGGACTTCCGGGTGATTTTACTCCTCCATCTCGATTTGTCCGTGCTACTTTCTTCCAATTGACAGCTCCGCAACAGGCCTCTGCTCAGGAAAGTATTTTTCAGGCATTTCATATCCTGAATAATTTCGATATTCCAACAGGTACTGAGCAGCCATGGGGAAAAGCTTCTGCTGATGTACCAAGTGCTACTCAGTTTACAGTTGCTACAGATACACAAAATTGTATCATTTATTATCGAACTATGTATAATAGTAATATTCGTTGTATTGACCTAAAAACTATTGATTTTAAGAATATTAGATATTATAGTATGCCTTTGGATAATGTAAAGAGGCAACCTGTCGAATTGATCAATATACGATGATACAACGCTCATTTAAAGATGATTTCTTTTATAGTCATTGGGATCTGGCAAGATAATTATGAACATTTAGGATCTCACAATTGCATATTTCCAGATTATATTTGGAAACATGCAATTGTGAGATCTTTACAAATGAGACAAAAACAAGCAGTACATTTATGTATCTGGAGAAACATGATATAACATTTCTATTGTTTATGGTTTTTATTGAGTATGTTATTTTTAATGGGAATATCTCGGATTTTTATTGATTTGATATACCTTGTTGAAAAATGAATTTTGAGTTAATACTGGTTCTCTGAAGTCTTAAAAAAATCCTTTTAAAAGAAGAAAGCTGTCCTAGTATTTTTGAATTTATGGTCATTTCCCTGTATAGGATGGAAAAAGGCAGCTTGTTCCGTTTTTTATGTCATAAAACCGTATGTTACAGAATACTCTTTAAGCTTTGCTTTGTGAAAATGGATGCAACCGCCCCATCCTTCAACCAAATCAATTAAAAACTTTGACAAATAATTATAACCTGTCCCCTGATTTTAGGTAGTGCATTCTTTTTTGCTCTGGAATTTCAATCTGTTGAGTTATGAAAATGATATCTTTTTACAACATTGTATAGCATTATCAGATTGCGCAATGACAATGCTCCCTTTTCCTTCGTAAGTATATCTTCCATATGCTTCTTTTACTAAAACAAGTCATATTACCTGCCAAAAGTTTTAGTTTTTCCCCAACAGGACATCTCCAGTCCTCTTTCTGTTACAAAAATCAGATAGAAAGCGCGCTGTGCAGCGAGAGGAAACACCACAAGCACATACGGAGGGGCACAATGGAATCGGTACTAGGAAAGTTAGTACAATACCTGTGTTTGGTTGATAAAGAATACATCAGGATAATGGAGATATTGTGAACAGTGATGCATAGAGTTACCGTAGGCGAAAAAGGAGAATGGCTATATAACAATGAACCTGAATTCTTAGAACTGTTCAAGACGTATGCAGGAGAAGATCAATAACTATCCTAACATACGAAGAACAATGTGTTTTTCTATCTCTGTATTGATTCTTGATAGAATCTTAAGGAAATGACAAATAAACGGTTTCAGATAATGACTTATGTTATGAACAAAGAAGTCACTCGTTTAAAACAAGAATACATAACGAACTAAAATTCTTTTATTGGAAGTTTTAGTATTTTGACTAAAGGAATGCAATTTGGAAAGATGTAGATTAGTTATATAAATCTTTCATACTACTATTTGATGAATTAACTCTGTTACATAATATTGTTTTATATAATCCAAATTGCTAGACCATATTGATAAATCATAGAGCCAAAATGATAAGCAATAATATTTTATCTTGTTTTTTATTTGCACAGTAAATAATGCGCTGCGTATTATATTCAATAAATATATTGTTGCTAATTATACAATTTGTTTGCCTTAGATGATTAATATTCTTCTTGGCAAGATTTATAGATATATTATTTTTATCAATTATTGTTGTAAATATAAATATGAAAAGTAAATTCACATTATGGAGTGTTGTCTTGTTCTTGGCCGGATTTATATTTATAGGATGTGACAATGAACGAACGGAAAACGCATCTGATTTTCAGACAGGAATTCATAAAATTGTAATCCAACAGTCCGGTGACACAGATTCATTTGAAGTGAGTGTAAGTATCGGTGGTGCTGACAAGGGTGGTCCTGCCAAGTTGTACAATGACAAGGGAGAATACATTGGTGATTCCTATTCTGCCCAAATAAGGACGGCAACCATGTCTTGTCGTACAAATGGGAACGCGTTTTTCATGACCTGTGCCGGTTCGGTTTCCAGTATCTCGGAGGCGGGTAAACGACTTCATATAACAGTAATAGGCTACATTGACGACAAGGAGGTTAACCGTTTGGAAAAAGAATATATAACAGATGGTAATACCCTTATTGAAACTTTCAGCGTTTCAACCAAGGAGATATGATCCGGGTAGAATACAGAACTTGTATTAAAAAGAGCATAACGCCTGAACATGTTTCTTATCGAACTTTTTTTCCTAACTAAATAATTTATGAATACACTTCAAAAAACAGCGGGAGCAATTCTGTCGCTCTCGCTATTGTGTGGGATGCAGGTTTATGCGTTCCCTGACTACCCTTCCCTGAGGGGACAAATTATCGAACAGAGTGATATCTGTCAAGGAGTTGTCAAAGATGCC
>NZ_JAHKNF010000019.1:0-90631 GCF_018860125.1 Bacteroides sp. HF-4919 | reverse complement strand
TAACATCACAGCCGAGCGTTACTAATTGCCCGATGACTTTCTTTTATTGTCCTTTATGGTTTATATATCCGTTTAGCTTTACTATTTAGATAATAGACAGCTAAGTTTACTTTTGTACATTATGTCTGCCTTATTCAGGTGACTATAGCATCAGGGTTCCACCTCTTCCCATTCCGAACAGAGAAGTTAAGCCTGATCACGCCGATGGTACTGCGTAACAGTGGGAGAGTAGGTAGTCGCCGTTTTTTTCAGAGAGTTCATCCCCTCGGGTCAGAAGACACGAGGGGATGACTTGTTTTTGGGTATAAGCAATATCCCCTGATAATCTTTTTATCGGCTTCATCCCATATACTCCTGACTCAATCTTCATTTTTCCGGTCTCAGAATCTTTACTTCCTTATTACATCGTCTGATTATCTATTTTTGTCGGGAAATTAAAAAAATAAGATATGAAGATAGGTGCATTATTAGTTACTCTCTTACTGCTATTTTCTTGCACAGATAAAGACAGTAAGCAAAGTCAGGACTTTATTGTCAGGACAACACAAGCTATTCCGGGCTTTGGACAGAACACAACGGAGTTTCCGTTCATTGCGCAACCTTTCCGTACATCGGAATTGTCGTTTCGCGTAGGAGGCCCCATCGATCGTTTTGAAGTATATGCCGGTAACTCTTACAAACAGGGGAGTATTATTGCTGAAATAGATCCGCGTGACTTTCATATTCGTAAAGAACGGGCCGAAGCGATCTATTGCCAGGCTAAAGCTGAGTTTGAACGAATAGAGAAGTTGTACGAGAAGAATAATGTTTCGGCCAGTACATACGAAAAGGCCAAGGCTGATTATACTACTGCTAAAGCAGCTTTTGATACCGCCTCTTACGAATTGGAGGATACTCGCTTGATAGCTCCATTTAATGGATATGTGGGAGAAGTGTATATAGAGAAGTTTCAGGATGTGAAGGCTACTCAGCCGGTCATTTCATTTATTGATATAGACCGGCTGAGAATGGAGATTTATGTTACTCAAGATATTGCATTTGTTTCACATCCCGGAGATACTGTTCAGATACGTTTTGATGCCCGGCCGGATAAGATTTATAAGGCAGGGATTATGGAAATATCGAAGGGGACAACCCGCAACAACCTTTCTTATTTACTAACGGCCATTTTACCAAATGAAAAAGGGGAATTACTGGCTGGAATGTCGGGTAAGGCAATATTTGATGTTTCCCGGGTAACAAATCCGGTTGGTGTTTCCATTCCGCAGACAGCTCTATGCCATCGTCCGTCGGAAGGTGATTATGTGTGGGTTGTAAACACTGACACTCATCAGGTGAACCATAGACAGGTGAAAAAGGGAAATCTGCTTCCTAACGGTTATATTATCATAATTGAGGGATTACAGGATAACGAGACTGTGGCTACAAGCGGACTACGCTTTTTATCAGACGGCATGAAAGTAACAATCTCTTCTAAGGCGAATTCATTATGAAAATGGTAAAGTACTTTCTACAGAAAAGAGCTGTTACAATCTTATTGTTGGTGCTGATATTGGCAGGAGGCCTGTTTTCTTATTTTAAAATGGGAAAATTGGAGGATGCCCCTTTTACTATTAAGCAAGCATTGGTTCTGACTTCTTATCCCGGAGCTTCACCGTCAGAAGTACAGTCGCAGGTGACCGACATTCTGGAAGAAGCCATACAATCTTTGGGTGAGCTTTATTATCTGAAAACAGAAAATCGTGCCGGACTATCGAAGATTACAGTTTATGTGAAGAAAGAAATCCGTGCTGACGAGATGCAGCAGCTATGGGATAAGTTGCGCCGGAAAGTGAATGATGTGCAGGATAAATTGCCGGCCGGTGCGGGAACTTCTATCGTGAACGATGACTTTGGTGATGTGCTCGGCGTGTTTTATGGACTGACGGGGGATAGCCATACGTATAGAGAACTGGAAGACCAGGCTAAACTGATAAAGAATGAATTGCTAAAAGTCAAGGATGTGGCGAAGATTGAGATCTATGGTGTGCAAACACCGACGATTGATATTCTAATCAGTCCTGCTGTGATGGCACAAAGTGGAGTTACGACTTCCGACATTGCACGAGCTTTTGAGGCTCAGAATAAAGTAGTGGATGCCGGTGGTATGGATGCCGGTACCAATCGTATCCGTATTGAGTCTACCGGTAACTTTTATTCGCTGAATGATATCTGGAATCTTACTATTGTTTCACGTAACGGTGAGCATTTTCGTTTGGCTGATATTGCGAAGATCGAGGAGAGTTATCAGACTCCTCCTGCAAACCAAATGCGTATAAATGGTAGTCCGGCAATTGGAATTGCCATTTCTACTGTACCGACAGGAAATGTCGTGGATATGGCAGAGGCTGTTAAAGCACGTATTGGTGAGTTGTCTCAAACCATGCCCGATGGTTATGAGTTGACTCCCATCTACGATCAAGGCTATGAATCGGCGGTAGCAAATCAAGGGTTTATCTTGAATCTGATTATTTCGGTTATCACTGTTGTTGCTATTCTGTTGTTCTTTATCGGATTCAGGAATGGGGTTCTGATAGGTAGCGGATTGGTTTTCTCTATCTTTGCCACCCTTATTGTTATGATGGCATGTGATATTGCTCTTCAGCGAATGTCGCTTGCCGCGATTATCATTGCTATGGGAATGCTGGTTGATAATGCCATCGTCGTATCCGATTCTGCACTGATTAACATGGAACGGGGAATGCGCAAGCGGGTTGCTATCATGCGTGCATGTTCGTCAACCGCTATGCCTTTATTGGCAGCGACAGTTATTGCTATCCTTACTTTCCTGCCGATTTACTATTCACCCCATATTACCGGAGAGCTATTATCATCATTGGTCGTGGTGATCGGCGTTTCGTTGATGTTCAGTTGGGTATTTGCCCTGACACAGACTCCTTTTTTCATTCAGGAGTTTGTACGACGTCCGCGTCCCGAAGAGTTGAAAGCATCCCTGTTTGACGGGAAGTATTATAATCTTTTCCGTAAAGCATTGCGTTGGGTACTTCGGCATCGCACGGTGACGGTTGCTTCGTTGATTGTTTTGTTGTTCTTTTCGGCCTGGAGTTTCAAGTATATTCCCAAGGTTTTTGTACCCGCTCTGGATAAGCAATACTTCACTGTCGATATGTGGTTGCCTGAAGGGACAGCGATTGAGGAGACTGACCGTATGGCGGGCGATATAGCCGATTATATTCGTGGGCATGAAGAAACGGAGATGGTTTCATCTTATATAGGTCGTACTCCGCCCCGTTATTATTTATCGAATATATCTTTTGGTCCACAATCCAACTATGCCCAATTGTTAGTGAAGTGTAAGAGCTCCAAAGAATCAAGGACGCTGAATGCTCTGTTGCAGGATTCTATCCGGCTGAAATACCCGGAACCTCTGATCAAGGTGAATAAGTTTGAATTAAGTCCACTAACGGAGGCCATGATAGAAGCTCGCTTTCTGGGGCCTGATCCTGCCGTTTTGGACTCGTTGACAGGCGTAGCGATAGAAATTATGCGTCGTAATCCTAAAGTGGCAGATGCACGCAATGAATGGGGAAATATGACGATGGTGATACGGCCGGTTTACGATCCGGTGAAGGCCGGTGTCCTTGGCATAACCAAAGCACAGATGATGGAGTCTGTAAAATCGATTAGCGACGGAACCAGAGTGGGAGTTTATCGCGACGGTGAAAAGAAAGTTCCTGTGTTATTGAAGTCAGAGGGAGTTGACATTACAGATGTCCGTTCTTTGGGTAATTTCTCGGTGTGGAACGGAGAACATTCGGCGCCTCTGTCGCAGGTGACGGAACGCATCGAGTCAGTATGGGAATGGCCGCAGATCCGTACTTACAACCGGCAGCTGTCTATGGCTGCTATGTGTGGAGTGAAACCTGGTCATACAATGGCCGAAGTGCATGGAGAAATTCGTGAAGAGATAGAAGCGATGGAGCTGCCCGAGGGTTATACTTTCTTTTGGGACTCACAGTACAAAGATCAGGGGGAAGCGATGCAGGCAATCGGTAAATTCTTTCCGTTGGCTTTTCTTGTGTTGGTAGTTATTCTGGTCGCTTTGTTCGGTAACTTCCGTGATCCGGTTATTATCCTGTGTGTACTTCCGTTATCCATCATTGGAGTAGCCATAGGTATGCTTCTGACTGGATTTGATTTCGGTTTCTTTCCGATTGCCGGATGGCTGGGATTATTGGGCATGGTTATCAAGAATGTGATTGTATTGCTTGATGAAATAGATGTGCAGCGCCGGGAGGGGGTTGTTCCTTATACGGCTGTGATTGAATCTACGGTTTCGAGAACTCGCCCGGTGTTAATGGCCGCCACGACAACAATTCTGGGTATGGTTCCCCTGTTGT
The DNA here is from genome assembly GCF_018860125.1 of Bacteroides sp. HF-4919. NCBI lineage: Bacteria > Pseudomonadati > Bacteroidota > Bacteroidia > Bacteroidales > Bacteroidaceae > Bacteroides > Bacteroides sp. HF-4919. The sequence continues at coordinate 86,231 of NZ_JAHKNF010000019.1, read as the reverse complement.
TTGATATAGCATTTGGAGGAATGGCAGCTACTATCATTTTCGGGCTGACATTTGCCACATTGCTGACCCTTTTTGTGACTCCGGCACTTTATGCTATGTTTTATAAGATAAAAGAGAAATGACGATGAAGAAAATAAACAGATGTCTTATCCTTTTGTTGTGTGTTCCGACAGCTTCTTTTGCTCAGCAAAATAATCTGCTGCAGAAGTACAGGTCGATGGCTGTAGATTATAACCACGACCTGAAAGCTGCGGATAAGAATATCGCTGCAAGTATCGAATTGGAGAAAGCGGCACAGAAGGACCTGAGACCCAAATTGTCGGGGGATGCGAATTTTCAGTATACCGGTAATCCCCTTCAGTTGAATCTTGATTTACCCTCGATGCAAAATCCGATGACTTTTGAAGGGAGAAATATGAAGTACGGGGCTTCACTCTCTTTATTGCAACCTGTTTATACGGGTGGACGATTGTTGGAGAATATCCGGTTAGCTAAACATCAGCAAAGTCTGGCCACATATCAAGCCGATTATTTCCGTTCGGCTGTGTGTTATCAGACAGATATGCAATACTGGAATACTGTTGCGCGCTCGGAAATAGTCCGCGTAACTACCGAATATCATAATTCGGTCGCTACTCTCTCTCAGACCATTCGGGAACGGGTGGAAGCTGGATTGGTCGATCCTCAGGATTTGCTCATGGCGGAAGTGAAACTGAATGAAGCGGAGTATCAGCTGTTGCAGGCTAAGAGAAATCTTGAAACAGGGCGTATGGCACTAAACTCTCTGATTGGTGTAGAACTTCATGCCCCGACTGAAATAGAAGATACGATTTCTGCAGTTGTATTAGATGGGGAGTTATGGGAGACTGGTGGAACCGACCGTCCGGAGTTGAAAATGGCTTATGCTCGGATTAAAATGGCAGAAAGCTCAAAGAAATTGACAGATGCTAAATATAAGCCTCAATTTTATGTAGGTGTGGATGGAAGTTATTCTTCACCCGGTTATGATTTCCATTCTGATCTCGACCCTAATTATGCGGTTTACGCCAAGCTGTCCGTTCCATTATTCGAATGGGGGAAAAGACGTGATGAAAAGCGGGCTGCGTCTTTGAAAATAGGTATGGCAACCGACAACTTGAATCTGGTAACCGATCAGGTAAAACTGGAAGTTGAAACAGCCCGCGTTTCGCTTTCCCAAGCCTTGGAGCAGGTACGGCTTACCGAAAGCTCACTGGGCAAGGCTCTTGAAAACGAACGTATGGCATTGGAACGGTATACTGAAGGGAAGGCCTCTGTCATAGAAGTGATTGAGGCACAAACGTATCGGCAAGCCTCCCAAATCAACCATGTACAAGCGAAAGTCTCGGCACAAGGATCTTATTCCGAATTGATCAGAGCTTTGAATAAATATTAAATAGTTTATGATAATTACCTGAAATATGATAGCTTTGTTCGCATGAAATGGAATACCCTGTTATATGGTCTGCTATTCTCGGGATTAGGTATCTTTTCCTATCTCCTGCTTGTCAACTATACGGAGCTCACTCCTAAAGTAGCGGATGTTCTCTATTCAAAGGGAGCATTCGTTTTCTTTATTGCAGCTCTCAATGTGCTGGGATATTCTACACTTCGGATCAGTTCGTGGATAAACAATCAGTATGCACTCAATATCCGCCATCGTTGGAAAATAACAGCTACTTATCTCGTCGTAACCCTGTTGTTCCTTCTGCTGAACTATGGTCTGCTGATTACTGCCAAATTATTGGTAGGCCTGCCCAATCTGTTCACTTTCTCGAATGGTGGTTGGCGTATCCTGATTGTAGTCTGGTTGGTAGAACTTGTGATTGTAGGCTTACTATTGGCAAATCGTTCCATCCAGAACAACCTGAAACTGCAGCAAGAAGCTGCAAAATTGCAAATGGAGAACGATACTGCCCGTTATACGGCTTTGCAGAGTCAGTTGAATCCTCATTTCCTGTTCAACAGTCTCAATACATTGATTGCTGAGATAGAATACAATCCGGGCAATGCGGTACGTTTCACCAAGCATTTGTCCAGTGTATACCGTTATGTATTACAATGCCAGGATAAAACATTGGTTACGTTGGCAGAAGAACTGGAGTTTTTACAATCTTACTTGTTCCTGCACGAAGTTCGTTTAGGGGACTGTATTAGCTGTAACTGTTGTATTCCTTCCGGATATACCGGTTGCATGCTGCCCCCGCTGACTTTGCAGTTGTTGGCAGAGAATGTTATTAATCACAATTCCATCACATTGAGTAAACCCATGAAAATAGAGATCTGCTTAGAGGAAGAGTATCTTGTGGTGAGTAATCCCATACAACCGAAGAAGAGCCATGAATCTCCGGGCGTAGGGTTGAAAAATTTATCCAACCGTTGCCTGTTAATGCTTGGCAAAGAGATAATCATCCAAAGGGAAGAGAAAGTATTTACCGTAAAAGTTCCTTTACTGTATGAATAAGTTAAATGTAGTTATTATAGAAGATGAAATTCCGGCTGCACGTCTGCTGCATTCAATGGTGTCCGGACTTCGTCCACAATGGACTCTGACTATGATTCCGGGCAATGTAGACGAAGCTGTAGCTTGGTTTCATGAGCATCCCCATCCTGATCTTATCTTCCTCGACATACATCTGGCAGACGGGAATGCCTTTGATTTTCTTTCTGCGGTACATCCTTCCTCTGTCATTATCTTTACTACAGCGTATGACCAGTATGCCATCCGTGCATTTACGGTCAACAGTATCGACTACATACTTAAGCCGATAGACGAGAAGCGCTTGTCGGAAGCTATTGTGAAATATGAAAGCTTACTGAATAATGCAGTTCCCCGGCCGGAAGATTATCTGGGTGTCCTGCTTGAAACACTTCAACACAAAGAGAAACGTTACCGTACCCGTTTCCTTATTTCCGGGGTAGACCGTTTCTGGTCTTTACAAGTTGCGGATATTGCCTACTTTTATTCCGAGAATAAAGTGACGTTTGCTGTTACCCGGAAAGGTCAGGAACATATCATCGATCTGTCTTTGAATAAACTGATGGAACAGTTGGATCCGGAACGTTTTTTCCGTGCCAACCGTCAGGTCCTTGTCAGTATCGATGCAATCGACCATGCCGAGCCTTTTTTTAACGGAAAAATAGTAGTAACCGTCCGTCCGCCTTATAAATCGAAAATTACGATCAGCGAAGAGAAGCTTTCTGCTTTCAAACTATGGCTGAATCATTGAGAAAATAATTGTTAAGGTATGTATAAAACGAAATCGACCATAGATTATATAATCTATAGTCGATTTCAGTGGGCCAACTAGGGCTTGAACCTAGGACCTCCAGATTATGAGTCTGTTGCTCTAACCAACTGAGCTATAAGCCCGATGTATCCTTTGTATCGGATGCGGGGACAAAATTAATGCTTTTGGGTGAATTATGCAAATATTTCAGCCAAAAACTGACTCTTTTACGTATGTCTCAAAACTTGTATGTCCGTTTGGGATTCTTAGGGAACCAACCTTTTTTCACTCGTTCTTCTTGTTCAAAGACTTCTTTGATAGTCCAGAAAGAAGAAAAAGCAAATACACCCAGAAGAGACGAAACAAGTATGTTGTCGGTGCTCAACGAGGCAGCTACTCCTGCGATACCCAATATCAGGAAGATCCACCAGCATTTCGTTCCCCAATAATATTCCGCTTTTACCACAACAGGGTGAAATAAGCCTATAATCAGAAACGTGCAGATCCCAATAAGTAACCCTGACAGGTGATATTCATTCAACCACTCCATCGGTTATTTATCTGCGTGGATAGGGATTTCTTTCTTGATGCTTTGCTCCAGCGAGATCAGGGTTTCGGTGGCAGTCACTCCCGGTATCTCCTGCATTTTGTTGTTTAGCAAGTCCATCAGGTGTTCGTTGTCGCGTGCATATACTTTGGTCAGCATGGTATATGGGCCGGTCGTGAAGTGACATTCTACGATTTCCGGAATATTCTGTAACTCGGCTACTACAGCTTTATACATAGAGCCTTTTTCCAGTTTGATACCAACATAAGTACAGGTACGATAGCCCAGAGATTTCGGGTTTACATGATAACCTGAGCCTACAATGACTCCCAGGTCAATCAGTCTCTGCACGCGTTGATGGATAGCCGCACGTGAAACGCCGCATTCTGCTGCCACATCTTTAAAAGGGATACGGGCGTTCTGAGAAATAATCTCCAGAATCTGCCTGTCAAGGTTGTCTATTTTTTCCATAATAATAAATGTAAATTCCAATTGTTATCAAATAGTAAGCAAATATAGAGATTTATTTTAATTTCTCTATATAAAAGTCAGAAAAAACAGAAAAATCGTATACTTTCTATTCTAATTATCCGGATGCAAAAAAAGAGATGCCGGATACAATTATCCGGCATCTCTCCTGTTTGTTTTTCAGCAAAGCCTGACAGCTTCTTATTTTTCTATATCCAGCAATTCGATTTCGAATACCAATGCTGAGAACGGTTTAATCTGTCCCATGTCTCTTGAGCCGTAAGCCAGTTCTTGCGGGATGTAAAGTTCCCATTTAGAACCTACAGGCATCATTTTCAGAGCTTCTGTCCAACCTTTGATAACTCCGCCTACGTTAGTCACGAACGGTTCGTTACGTGTGTAAGTGCTTTCGAACTCTGTTCCGTCAATCAGTTTGCCTCTGTAGTTTACTTTCACTTTACATGTATCGTTAGGAATTTCACCCTTACCTTCAGTGATCACTTTGTACTGTAATCCGCTTGCAGTGGTTTTTACTCCTTCTTTTGTTTTGTTTTCAGCAAGGAATTTCTCACCTGCAGCTTTGTTATCGGCATATTTTTTCTCGGCAGCTTTTCCTTTGATGCTTTCCATCATCTTTTGAATCAGCACCTGAGCTTCTTCCGGAGTGATTTTCATATCTTTGTTAAGTACACCTGCGAACACACCTGCAAGGATATCGCTCTTGTTGACAGTCATAGTCGAGTCGTCAGCGAACAGCTGATGATTCATACCTTTGATAGCTTGAGGACCAGCCATCTGTGATCCGATCTGCAGACCGAGCAGATAAGCCTGGTCTTTTTTGCTTGTTTTATTGGCAGCATCGTTTACGCCTTTCAGGAAGTCTGCAATGTATGCTGTATCCATCTCCATGCGCTGTGACAGATAGTCTTTCAGACCGTTAGTCTGGCTGATACCGATAGCGTATGACAGTGAATCTACATCGGTTTTGAGAGTGGCTTTAGGAGCCTGAGCCGTACATGAAGCTAAGCCTGTTGCTATGGCTACAGCAGCTAAAATACTTACTTTTTTCATTTTGCTTTACGATTTTATTTTTATAATACTTCGATTAATTCTACTTCGAATACGAGTGTGCTGTGAGGAGGGATCATTTCTCCTGCTCCCTGTGCGCCGTAAGCCAATTCAGAAGGGATATAAAGTTTCCATTTTGAACCTTCCGGCATCAACTGCAAAGCCTCTACCCATCCCGGGATTACCTGATTTACACCAAAAACGGCAGGTTGTCCGCGTTTGATAGAGCTGTCGAACAAAGTTCCGTCAATCAGTGTACCTTCATAGTGGCATTTCACCTGATCGGTAGCCTGGGCTTTCTTTCCTTTACCTTCAGTGATTACTTCGTATTGTAGTCCACTGGGCAGGGTAACAATATTCGGTCTTTTTTTGTTTTCTTCCAGGAATGCTTTTCCTTGTTCGATGTTAGCTGTATTCATTTTGGTTTCCAGCTCTTCGAAATATTTATTCACGATTTCGCGGGCTTCCTGATGGCTGATGGCTGTCTGGTTTCCTTCGAGCACATCTTTTATAGCTTGAGCAAAGTCATCTACTGCGATGCCTTTAGCACCCATTCCTAATAAATTCTGGCCGATTCCGAGGCCAATTGCATAACTAAATTTATCCATATATTTTTTTGTTGGAGACCGAATGTTCTATTTCACTTTCAGTCAGTTGCAAATTAACAAGCGGCAAAAGTAAGTGTTTTATTTGAATGATTTTACTTTTTGGTTTTAAAATTTCTTATTATCGGCTAACTTCGTAACCGGGATGGAAGATGTTTCTTGAAAGGATTGTTTGTATTATCCAATGCGATCCGGGTCAGGCGGTCATGGGAAAGGCATTGGGAAGAAGTGGAATGTTTGGTGGTTTCTTCGTTTATTCGGAGATTTTAGTTAAATTTGTGAGGCTCCATCTTCTGGCTTTTCTCGAAAACGGGCAGAGGGGGCTTTTCTTTAAATTAATAGTTGGTATGAAGAATCTGGTTGTATTGTCAGGCGCCGGTATGAGCGCCGAAAGTGGTATCAGTACCTTTCGTGACGCAGGAGGGTTGTGGGATCGTTATCCGGTGGAGCAGGTAGCTACCCCCGAGGGGTATGCGCGTAATCCCGAATTGGTGGTCCGTTTCTATAATGAACGACGTAAGCAGTTGCTGGAAGTAGTACCCAATCGGGGGCACGAATTGCTGGCCGAACTCGAGAAAGATTTCCGTGTAACGATTGTAACGCAGAACATAGACAACCTACACGAACGGGCAGGCAGCAGCCACATCATCCATTTGCATGGTGAACTGACTAAGGTATGTTCAAGCCGGGATCCGAATAACCCCCACTACATTAAAGAACTAAGGCCGGAGGAGTTTGAAGTAAAGATGGGTGATCTTGCCGGAGACGGTTCGCAGCTTCGTCCGTTTATAGTTTGGTTTGGTGAGTCGGTCCCGGAGATAGAGACAGCTATCAATTGGGTAGAAAAAGCCGATATCTTTGTGATTATCGGTACATCGATGAATGTATATCCTGCAGCGGGGTTGCTTAATTACGTACCTTGGAATGCAGAAGTATACCTTATCGATCCCAAACCGGTGGATGTGCATAGCTTCCGCCCGATACATGTCATTCAGAAAGGAGCGTCGGAAGGAGTGGCTGATTTGATGAAGAGACTTCTTACCACAAACCAGGCATGATATGCAAGGGTACTCAGTAAACCATAATATCGGGTCATGATGCGGAACCGTTCGAGAAGTGATTTCTTGCGGTTCTGCGTTGTCATCCCCTCTTCCAGATAATCAACCAGAGTGAGATGTGTGTTGTGTAAGGTGCGTGCCTTCTTCATGATACGTATGCACCAGTCAAAGTCTGCCGAGAAGTGATACTGTAAGTCATATGGTTCGACGAGTGTGTGGCGGGCAAAGAAAGCCTGATGGCATACGAGCATTCCCTGTTTGAAACTTTTCCAGGACAGGGTCTCCGGTGCCGATAACCTGCGCATGCGGAGGAAGTGTCTTTCTGTGTCTACCAAGGCGGTTTGCCCATACAACACGTCGGGCAGCTCATTGGCATTGATGGAGTGAACCATCTTTTGCAGTGTATCGTCTTCATGGAAACTGTCCCCGGCATTCAGAAAACAAAGATAGTCTCCCGTTGCCAGGGCAATCCCTTTGTTCATTGCGTCATAAAGTCCTTTGTCCGGTTCACTCACCACTCGGCTGATCCGGTCCCGGTATCGGTTTACAATCGCCATAGTGCCGTCTTTCGATGCACCGTCGATGATGATATATTCCACATGATGATAGGTCTGTGAAATCACGCTCTGTATGGTATCCTCCAATACCTTTTCGGCATTGTAAGTCACCGTGATGACGGAGAATCTGGGGCTGAGGTGGCTATGCATATCTTCCTGTAATTTTGTTGTAGACATCGATGTATCTCTTGGCGATGATACTTTCCGAATAGTTGGCAATCGCTTTCCGGTTAGCTTGTTCCGAGAGGGAGGGATAGTCCGGATCGGTCAGTGCCCAGTAGATACCGTTGGCAAAATCTTCGGATGATTTGTATTGTGCTACATATCCGTTATGCAGATGATCTATCATTTCCGGGATGCCGCCTACGTTAAAGCCAATGCAAGGTACACCGCATGCCATAGCTTCCATGATGGTATTAGGCAGATTCTCTTCCAGTGAGGGGGTGACAAAGAGGTCGACTGCATTGTAGACATCCACCAGCTCGTGTTCGTTGCTTACATAGTTAAGCGGGTATACTTTGAAGGGAAGAAGTGATTTCAGTTGTTCCGATTGCTTGCCAAAGACAACCACACCAAGCGATTCTTTCAATTCTGGATGCCTATCTGCCAGTAACTTGCACGATTCAATCAGATAATCGATGCCTTTCCGCTTATCGGTAATTTTTGCCGAACCGAAAAGGATCAGTTTACCATTTTGGGGTAGATGACATTTGCGGCGCGCTTCTTTTTTGTCTCTGGGCTTGAAAAGATTGGTATTTATGGGGTTAGGAATACTGATTACTGTCTCTCCTGCCAGCAAGGCACTCTTTTCGGCCTGTCCTTTCAGCCATTGGCTGCAAGTGATGAAAGTGATCGGGGCTTCTTTATAGAGTTGTTGCTTCTTATGAAAGATACGGTTTGACAAATCTTTCTTGCTTCCTCCCCCGTATAGGTACGGGCAGTGATGGCATTCCTGATGATAGTTGGTACATTCGCGGGCGTGATGGCAAATGCCCGTGCAGGGCCACATGTCATGCATGGTCCATACGACCGGTTTACCGGATTTCAGTATCTTCCGGATATCGTTTAATGACAACATTCCCTGATTCACCCAATGCAGATGGATGACGTCTGCCTGCTGGAACTCGGGCAAGCTTGTAATATCCGTACCCGTATTGGCTATATCGACTGCGAAAAGATTATTTTTCTTGAAGCGGTTGGCTTTCCAGATGACGATACGTTCCCAAACGAACCTCCATACTTGCCACCAGTTGCGTTGCAGACCTACTACACTGATCTGGTCGGTTTGCTTGTCGCGCACCAGCATTTTGGCTTTGATACCGTTGTTTTTCAACGATTCCATCAGGCGGCTTGCCGCGACGGCTGCTCCACCCATACGTTCGGAAGTATTGATAATTAAAACTCTCATTCGATCGAAATGTTTTGGCAAAAGTAGTGGTTTTCGGTGAGAAACCGTACAAAGTCACATATTATTTGTACTTTTGCGGCACTTATAGATAAGGAGATATACGTATGAAAAAGGTTGTTTTTTTAGGATTAGGCTATATTGGACTTCCTACGGCTGCCGTGGCTGCCGGTCATGGTTATGAGGTTGTAGGTGTGGACGTTAATCCTTCGGTTGTAGAAACCATCAATCAGGGTAAGATACATATTGTGGAGCCGGAACTGGACCAAATTGTCAAAAAGGTAGTGCGGACAGGAAACCTTCGTGCGGTTTCAAAGCCCGAGCAGGCAGACGCCTTCTTTGTGGTAGTGCCTACTCCTTTCAAGCAAAACCACCGTGCAGACATCACCTATGTGGAATCGGCTACCCGTTCCGTAATTCCTTATCTGCGGGAAGGCAATTTGTTCGTGATAGAATCCACCTCACCGGTATTTACTACCGAACGCATGGCCGAAGTCATTTATAAGGAGCGTCCCGAACTCAAAGATAAGATATACATAGCTTATTGTCCCGAACGTGTGTTGCCCGGCAATACACTTTATGAACTGGTTCATAACGACCGGGTTATCGGTGGTATCAATCCCGAATCGACAGCAAAGGCCATTGAGTTTTATTCTGCCTTTGTACAGGGTAAACTGCATCCTACCAATGCCCGGACAGCAGAAATGTGTAAACTCACCGAGAATTCCTCGCGCGACTCACAGATTGCTTTTGCCAACGAATTGTCTATGATTTGCGACAAGGCAGGTATCAACGTATGGGAACTGATTGATTTAGCGAATAAGCATCCGCGTGTAAATATCCTCCAACCCGGTTGCGGAGTGGGCGGACATTGTATAGCGGTTGACCCCTGGTTTATTGTTTCGGACTATCCCGAACAGGCACAGATCATCAAACGTGCCCGTGAAACGAATGATTATAAAGCCGATTGGTGTGCCAACAAAGTAATGGAAGCCTGCCAGCAGTTTGTGGAGAAGAATGACCGGGAACCGGTAGTAGCCTGCATGGGGCTTGCCTTCAAACCCAATATCGATGATTTGCGTGAGTCCCCTGCCAAATATATCGCTTCCCGTATCGTATCCGAGTCGCGTGCTGAAGTATTGATTGTTGAACCTAATGTCGCTTCACACGCCAGCTTTCATCTGACAGATTATCGGGAGGCTTACAAAAAAGCCGATATTGTTGTATGGCTCGTGCGCCACACTCCGTTTGTAGAATTACCCCGCGAAGAGGGAAAACTGGAACTGGATTTTTGCGGAGTCAGAAAATAGAAATTGTCTAATCTCAATCGTAATCGTTCAATGAAAAAGATATTACTTGTTTTCGGTACCCGTCCCGAAGCCATTAAAATGGCTCCGTTGGTAAAGGCTTTGCAAAAAGATACGGAACACTTTGATACGAAAGTGTGTGTGACGGCGCAACATCGCCAAATGTTAGACCAGGTGCTCGAGGTATTCGACATCATTCCTGATTACGATTTGAACATCATGGCACCCAATCAGGATTTATATGATATTACGACTAAAGTGTTGTTGGGGTTGCGTGATGTACTGAAAGACTTCTGTCCCGACACGGTATTGGTGCATGGAGATACCACAACATCCATGGCTGCTTCGCTGGCTGCGTTCTATCAACAGATTGCCGTGGGACATGTTGAAGCTGGTTTGCGTACCTACGATATGCTCTCTCCCTGGCCGGAGGAGATGAACCGTCAGGTGACGGATCGTATTTGTACTTACTATTTCGCTCCTACCGGGAAGTCGAAACAGAATTTGTTGCAGGAAAATATTGATGAAAAAAAGATCTTTGTTACGGGCAATACGGTGATCGATGCTTTGCTGATGGCGGTCGATATCATTTCGGAGAAACCGGGAGTCAAAGAAAGACTGCATGAAGAACTTCGCGACAAAGGTTACGAAGTAGGTAGACGCGAATATATTCTGGTTACCGGGCACCGCCGCGAGAACTTCGGAGAGGGATTCTTGCATATCTGTAAAGCAATTAAAGAACTGGCTGCACTGCATCCCGATATGGATATTGTATATCCGGTACACCTGAATCCGAATGTTCAAAAACCTGTATACGAGCTTCTGTCCGGGGTGGATAATGTGTATCTTATTTCACCGCTCGATTATCTGCCGTTTATTTTCGCAATGCAACATTCTACTTTGTTGCTGACTGACAGTGGCGGGGTACAGGAAGAAGCTCCTTCGCTCGGCAAGCCGGTGTTGGTAATGCGGAATACTACCGAACGGCCGGAAGCAGTAGAAGCCGGGACGGTGAAACTGGTGGGAACGAATGCTGAGGCCATTGTCGGTAATGTGACCGAATTGCTTCACAATAAAGAATTATACAGGCGTATGTCCGAAACACATAACCCTTATGGTGACGGGCATGCGTGCGAACGTATCATAGCGGCACTGATCCGTTAGATTCTTTTGCCGGAGTGAGATGGGGAGCTATTCCCCTTTCAGTTCGGTACTGTTATCCTTATAAGCGGCAAACCCTTTGATTCTGACCCGTTCTTTCTTTTCCATATCGGGCATTCCGTTGCCCAATTGTTTCAGGTTTTCCTTAATGGTATTGTGAGTTGTGAAGAAACTGTCCAGCAAATCGGTGAAACTTTTCTCCGGTTCCTCTTCTTCCGGTGCAAAAAGCATGTGGCATTTGCTGTGGATACCCAGTGTTTTCTCATCTTCGTCCAGTGCATAGACAGTGGTCACTAATGAATTCATATTGACCGCATTGATAATCTCTTTGAGATAAGGCAACGCTTGATTATCGATGCTGATAGAGGCCCACCAGGGGTTCCATACAATGATCAGCCGAAGTCCGTCCTCGGCTGCAACAAGAAAGTCGTCTCCCTGATACTTGAAGCTGATGTGGTTTTCTTCGTTCACTTCCGGCTGGCAACCAAGCTATTGAAGGATACTCATAACCAGTGCGGAGGTGGTCATTTCCTCTGTTTCCTCTTCTGTTTCGGAAGAGGCTGTGTCCCCCGAGGGTTTTGCAAGCTTGTTCCTCTCGTGCAGGATACGTGATATAAGGAATACAATCGGCCATAGAGCCAATGCGATGACTGCGATAAGGATGGTAAGATCGGTCATAGTAGTAGAGCTATTAAATGATTATTGTCTGCCTAAAGATAATCATTCTTTTTTATCGTACTCCATTTTTACTGCATAAAAGTTCGGAAAGCTTGCAAATAACGTTCGCTTACCGTTTCAATGTTGATTTTCTCGCGGATGATTCGTTCCGATTCACGTCCCATCTCGGCACAACGTCCGGGAGAGGCGAACAGTTCGTTAAGTTTGTCGCTCAGACTGTCGGCATCACCTTCCCTGAAGAAGAGTCCGTTCACTCCGTCCGTTACCAGATCACGTTCAGTGCTGTCGCATACCGAGCAGACTACAGGTAATCCGTAAGTCATGGCATCATTGATGGATAGACCTCCCATGCCTGCCAGTACATAGACTGTTGATTCGTTCATATAAGCTCCCAATTCTTTGGGGTTATATACTGCACCGATGAAACGAATCCGATCCGTCAGGTTCCGTTCGGCTGCTTGCTTCTTCAAGTTATCCAGTTCCGGTCCGTCACCTACTATGACCAGTTCTGCGTCCGGATGATTAGCGATAACCTTGGGAAATGCGTCGATCAGCAGATCTACTCTTTTCCATTTCACCAACCGGCCGATGTGCAAGGCACGTTTGGCGGAGTGGGGAAGAAGCGGAGCCGAGGCGAGAACAGCTTCTTTTTCCTTCAGCAACGATTCTGTGTCTGTAGAGTTGTAAGTAACATGTATCTGTTCCCGCTTCACACCATACGAAGGGAGGATATCGTATGCGGCCGTTGAGTAATTCAGTGTTCCAGTGGCACGTGCGTAGCAATATTTGCGTATTTTGGCCGTGAGCCATTGTTTAAGGTAAAAGCCGGTTCCGGTACTCACCAGCCTCATATTTTCGTCGTACATCGGGTTTTTCCGGAAATACTCTTTAATTTTTCCATAGGGAGGGGTTTGGAAAGGAATCTCGCGAATCACCAACCGTGTCCGGCACTCCTTCATAGCTTTTCTCAATCCGGGTTGGAAGAATACTTGCAGGAAGTAGGGCCATCCCATTACTAAAATGTCCGGTCGTTCTTCACGCACTATTTCCGGTAAGGCAGGGTAAGCGCTTTTTCCGTAAAATGCTTTCTTTTCGGTACTGGTGAGATGCCTGTATGTACCTCCTTCTACCATTTTTACCCCTTTGCCGATGGTGGCATTTCCTTTTTGTGGAGTAACGACTGTGACTTCCACTCCCTTTTCGTGGAGCTTGTTGAGCATGGCGTTCAGGTAATGGGGCATTCCGCCGAATGTATAGAGAACTTTCATAACTATATTATTTTCAGAAGTAAATTTTGGAATTCTTTGCCGAATTCGTTCCAACTGTGTGTGTCGAGGAAGCGATTGTAATCGGCTATGTTTACCGCCTTGTTTGCTTTGTTGACAAGGTCCGGTATGTCTTCAAACGTATGAAAAGTATATACGTTCAGTAAAGGATCGGCTGCATAGTCCTTGAAAGAGCCTACATCCGGCCCGATTACTTGAGCTCCGAATGAAAGAGAATCCATCAGTATTCCCGAACTCAGGATTGATTCGGCAGCATAGGGTATCAGTACGAAGCGTGATTTGCGTATCTCTTGTTTTAATTCGTCAAAAGGGATACTCCGGTCCTCAATACTGATCCTGTCGTTACCTTCTGTCCGCAACTCTTCCAGCAGTTCCGTAGAGCTGCATTTGCCGATAATTTTAGTCTTGAGCTTTAGTGAATGTCGCGTGGCGAAGCGCACGAATTCCGGCACTCCTTTGTATCGGGAGATATTACCCCAGATCAACAGGTCGGTTTCTGCCGGTTGAGGCATATATTCTTCTATCCGGTTCTTTGTGGGGTGATGTAAGAATATCGTTCTGGGAACAGCTTTCGGGTATTGATCCTGAACAACTTTTATACCTTCTGTGGCGTGGGTCACTATCAAATCCGCTTTGCGGAGAAGGAGGCCTATCAATAGCTTTTTCGACCATCGGTGCTTCATTATGTGAGGCTGTTTGTTGTGCAGGAACCATATCACTTTTTTGTTGTGCAGTTTGATTTTGAAAAGGAGCCAGATCGCAGCGAGGGTTTGTAATACTCCATATTTATAATCCGGCACATTCTCCAGCCAGTGAAAAATATAAGCGTCACTGTCCGTTTTCTGCGGGATAAGGCTGAACAGTGGATTCTTATGCGGAGGATTGGCTATTATCATTCCGTTTTGTTCCAATGTTTGGATAAAGTCGCTGATATACGGGTTAACCCGTATATCGCCCTTACTGGTAGAATGAGGATAGATCGTTACTTTCATGGTGTTCTTCTGTTAAATTAATCCGTGTCTGCGGAAAGTGTCCATCCATAGCGGGCCTACATGCTCGATGTCGTACCTGCTTTTACGGGTTTGTGCTTTATGGGCTATCCGGCAGCGAAGTGTGTCATCTCCGGCTAAACGAAGAATAGTTGCCGCATATTGCTCATAATTGTTGTCGGGGATAATAAATCCGTCTACCCCGTCATCTATCATATCGTAGATTGCATTGAAAGAGTCGAATCCGATGGGAATTACCCCTAATGACATCGCTTCCGTAAATACGGTGGGCAATCCTTCTATGACAGAAGTCAGACAGATGATCCGTGCACGGTCGATATAGGGAATAGACATTTGATGACCTGTCAGTCGGACACGTTTCAATTCTTTTTCCCTGATGATCTGCCGGCATGTGTCGAATCGCGGTCCGTCTCCTACGAGTGTAAGTTTCCAGTCCGGCAGTTTATCCTGAATCATTTCCCATATTTTCAATAATCTGGGTAATGCCTTTTCGGTTGCCATTCTGCCCACAAAGATAATTTCTTTATCCTTCTGTTCTATTGGGATGACGCTGTGTACAGGTTGTATGGCATTGGGAATGGCAGATAGCCTCCGGGCATCTTTTTTACCGATAAGTTTTCTGAACTCGGGGATATAGGCAGGCGAAAGCAGCACTACTTCATCAAGCGTGTCGTAGGCTGAACGGTTCTGGTGGCTGACCACTCTTTTTAACAAGTTGATATAAAGTTGTGGCAACATCCATTGAAAGAATTGTTTTGCCCCGCGTACATCCTTAAAACGGAGTGTAGACAATTCGTATTGTTTCAACTGCGTCGTGTGGCTGGGGCAGTTGTGAATCATCGTGAATATTTTTATACCGGGATTTCTTTTCCTGATTTCAAGGTAATATCTGCGTGTGTCTCCGGTGATGACATGTGAGTAGTCAAGAATTACATTTATTTTCTTATCGGCAATAAATTCACAGATTGCCTCGATGTTCCGGGGAGTGTAGAACTGAGGATAATGATCGGGTAGCAAGAGCCCGTTCTCAAATTCACTGTCAGCCAGTTCCAGGTACGAAAAGTAAAGTTTGCTATCTACCCCGTGTGCAGTCAGCCATTCGGTCAGTTGCGCATAGAACCAATAAAAACTATTGGCACGGTGAGGAAATGCTTTGGTTTGTTGAATCAGGATATTCATAGCTTATTTCTGAAGTTTTTTCCGGATAAACTGTACACTTTCAAAGAAAATCACCGATTTGCCGATCCACATGATGAATACATAAAGGCTCACGGCTATTGTTATCTTGAGTATCAGCAACACATAAAGGTTGTGGAAGCCGAGTGTTAAGAAATGGCTGGCGCCTATGACTGCTATGGAAATCAGTAGGTACGGGGTGATATCTTTCAGGGCCTCCCACAGGGTAATGTGTATCTGCTTGTTTACGAAGTAATGCCATATCAACAGCCAGCCGATGTTGATAACCGTATAAATCGCGACCATGACGAGTATGCCTTGTGAGATCGTACAAAGAAGTATTGTGAGTTGAACCAGGCTCTGTGCAATGGTATTCCACATAAACAGATTCGATTTTCCTTTACTGATCAGCAGATTGGAGTACATATAAGTAATGGGGACAAATGCTCCCCAGATGCAAAGAATCTGCATGATGGGTACACATGCCTGCCATTTGGCGGTGACGGCAATTATGATGAACTCGTTGGCTATCAATGCCAGTCCGAACATGGAGGGAAACGATACGAAGGCTGTAAAACGCAGCATCTTCCGAAATATATTTTTCTGTCGCATGGCGTCGGAAGAGGTTTCGACCAGGACAGGCTGAGACACCCCGTTGATCATGTTGCTGATCAGTGAGAATCCCATATTGGTCCATTTGTTGGCTTGCGTATAATATCCTACATCCTGACTGGTATAAAAACGTCCCAGAAGAACAGAGAATATATTATCATTGATGTAATGGAATACATTGGTGATAAGTAGCTTACTACTGAACGGAAGCATCTCTCTGATGGGTTTGAAATTAAATGAAAAAGTGGGACGCCATTGAGAGAAGTGCCACAGCAACGCATTGGCGATGGAAATATAAGTGATCTGCTGTACGGCCAGGCCCCAGAAAGCCATTCCGTTGTATGCCATTACGATTCCTATGGTCCCCGAACAAAGTAGTGCGATAATCGTAGCTTTCGCTTTCTCTTTTACCATTAGTTTTTTAAACAACACCGCATTGTGGGCGGTCCCGCAACTGGAGATCAGAAAGCCTAAGAAGAGGAAACGGGATAAGGGAACGAGCTGCGGAGTCTTATAAAAATCCGCTATAAGAGGGGCACAGAAAAAGAGTAGCAGATAAAGCGATGCCCCCATCAGAAAACTGAACCAGAACACCGCATTGTAATCTTCATGACGGAACACTTGCTTATTGGCGAGAGCGGCAGTAAAACCACTTTCCTGTATGGAATTGGCTATAGCGGTAAATATGGCCAGCATGCCTATCATGCCGTAGTCCGTTGCATCCAGCATACGAAGGAGGATGATTCCGAACAGAAGGTTCAGTAATTGCTGGATGCCATTGCTGAATCCTCCCCAGAATAATCCTTTGGCTGTTTTCTCTTTTAGCGATTGCTCTGTCATATTAAAGCAGATTCCTCCTTTTCGTTCTTAAAACGTTAGTACGGTTGAATAAAAAAACAGAGGGTGCACCCGGAGCCCCATTCAATAGAGCCCTGAGTACACCCTTTATTTTATTACTTATTTCACTTCACTTCCGGGTTTCACTTCCCGTCCGGGCATTACGACAGCCAGGCTGCCGTCATTGTTTTCGGCACTCAGGATCATACCTTCGCTGACGATGCCTTTCAGTTTACGTGGAGCCAGATTGGCGATGAAGCAGACTTGCTTGCCTACCAGTTCTTCCGGTTTGTAGTGTTGTGCGATACCGCTGACGATGGTACGTGTCTCCAGTCCGTCGTCTATCTTGAACTGTAACAGTTTGTCGGCCTTAGGCACTTTCTGACATTCGAGAACGGTGCCTACACGGATATCGAGTTTCATGAAGTCGTCAAATTCGATATTGGCGCGGATTGGTTTGGCTTTGTAGTTTGCCTCTTCATTGGCCTTCTTCGTATCGAGCAGCTTCTGTACTTGTGCTTCAATAGTGGCATCTTCTATCTTTTCGAACAGCAGTTCCGGCTTGTTCAGTTGATGTCCGGCAGGAAGCAGGTCGTTCCGTCCCAATTCTGCCCAGTCGAAGCTATCCATATTCAGCATCCGGCGTAAGCGTTCCGAACTGAACGGAAGGAACGGTTCGAAAGCAATGGCCAGGTTGGCTACCAGTTGCAGAGAGATATTCAGGATAGTGCCTACACGTTCCATGTCAGTTTTTGCCAGCTTCCAGGGTTCTGTGTCAGCCAGATATTTATTACCGATACGGGCCAGGTTCATCGCCTCTTTCTGCGCGTCGCGGAATTTGAATACATCGAGTAGTTTTTCAACTTCAGCTTTAACGTCGGAGAACTCTTTCAGCGTCTCTTTATCATAATCAGTAAGTTCACCCGCAGCAGGTACTTTACCTTCGAAGTATTTCTGTGTCAATACCATCGCACGGTTCACGAAGTTCCCGTAAACGGCTACCAATTCGTTATTATTGCGTGCCTGGAAGTCTTTCCAGGTGAAATCGTTATCCTTGGTTTCGGGTGCATTGGCTGTCAATACATAACGCAACACATCCTGTTTTCCGGGGAAGTCTTCCAGGTATTCGTGCAGCCACACTGCCCAGTTACGCGAGGTCGATATCTTGTCTCCTTCCAGGTTCAGGAATTCGTTGCTCGGTACGTTATCCGGTAGAATATAGCTGCCTTCAGCCTTCAGCATGGCAGGGAATACGATGCAGTGGAATACGATGTTATCTTTTCCGATAAAATGAACCAGGCGGGTTTCAGGATCTTTCCACCAGGTCTCCCATGAATCGGGAAGCAGCTCTTTCGTATTTGAGATGTAACCGATCGGGGCATCGAACCATACATAGAGGACTTTACCTTCGGCTCCCTCTACCGGCACAGGAATACCCCAGTCCAGATCACGGCTGACTGCACGTGGCTGCAAACCCATGTCGAGCCAGCTTTTGCACTGTCCGTATACATTCGGACGCCATTCTTTGTGATCTTCCAATATCCACTGGCGCAGCCATGTTTCGTGTTTATCGAGTGGCAGATACCAGTGTTTGGTTTCTTTCATGACCGGCTTGCTTCCGCTGATGGCACTTTTCGGGTTAATCAGATCGGTAGGTGAAAGTGAAGTTCCACACTTTTCACATTGGTCGCCATAAGCACCTTCCGAGTGGCAATGCGGACATTCTCCGGTGATATAACGGTCGGCCAGGAACTGATGTGCCTCTTCGTCATAATATTGTTCTGAAGTCTTTTCGATGAACTCACCCTTTTCATACAAGGTTTTGAAAAAGTCGGAAGCCAGTTGGTGATGTGTTTTTGATGATGTACGGCTGTATACATCAAACGAAATACCGAATTCTTCGAATGATTTCTTAATCAGGAAATGATAGCGGTCTACCACATCTTGTGGCGTGATTCCTTCTTTTTTGGCACGGATGGTGATGGGTACCCCGTGTTCATCGGAGCCTCCGATAAAAAGTACATCTTCTTTTTTCAGTCGCAGATAGCGGACATAGATATCTGCGGGTACATATACGCCGGCCAGGTGTCCGATATGAACAGGACCGTTTGCATACGGCAGTGCCGAAGTGACGGTGGTTCTTTTAAAATTCTTTTCCATTGATATATTGCGTGTATTTATTGTTATCTACTTGGGAACGTGCAAAGATAACGACTTTCTGATGAATTCTTTATAAATAAGGTGGATGATTTGAATAATACCTCCACACTCTTTGTTAATTTCAATAAAGATCATGATCTTAAGGAATGAATAAAATGGCGGGGTGGAACAGTTGGACTGAGAGTTCTTTTGTGTCTCCGGTTGCATGCTTCCGGTTTGGGATATAGGTGTGATGGACCAATATTGTCCGTTAAGGGAAAGATCAATGTTAAGGGTTTGATTATAAATAGCACACTGTTCTTCTCAAAAAGTTAAAGAACCGGAAGTAAACTTGTTCTTGTCGGTAGTTATAGTTCATCTTAGCTGCTGAGATGTGCATCTTGCGTGCTAAGATGTATATCTTGTACGCCAAGATGTGTATCTTCAACGCTAAGATGAAGAAAGATGTGTGAAGGAAACTGTTTCTCTGAGGGTTCGGATAAACTTTGAATGCCATCTTTAGGACTTCTGATTTTAACTTCGTGGTGAGTATATTCAATGTTATATATAAAGTGTGTCCGAAAAATTGGGAGTGACAAATCGGGATGTATTAAAATAACGTACTGTTTTCTCTGTATCGTTATAAAAAAGATATATCTTTGGGAAAGAACAATTTTGTTAACTTTGAAAAACTAAAGACTGATTTCTGATGAAACACTTTATTGGCATATTGCTTTTGTCTTTGCTTCATTTTTCTTGTTCGCCGATACATGATGCTCCGTTAAAGTTGGCTCTCACAATGGCAGGAGACAATCGGAAGGAACTTCAACAAGTATTAGGGCATTACGAAGACGATTCGTTGAAACATAAAGCTGCCTGCTTTTTGATCGAAAATATGATTGGTAAAGGGACCATCCGTTATTTGCTTCAAGAAAGTGATAGCTGTTATATACGGCAAGAGCCTGAACCGGACTTAACGTGTATTACTGCCGACTATTTGATAGAAAACATTGATTTAGCTTTTGAGGTCTGGCAAAAATATTCTTGGTGCAAACAATTGTCTTTTGGAGAGTTTTGCCGGAATATATTGCCTTATCGGTTAAAACAGGAGCCTTTGGACCGGTGGCGTTCTTACTACTATATGCGTTATAAGACGACGGCCGACTCGTTGGCACGGGCAGGAGCTACCATGCAGGAGGTCGTTTTCTTCTTTAACTCACAACATGGAAAGAAATATCTTCATGATGCTGCCAAAATACCGGGGGACTTCTCTATCGAGTTGATAGAGAAGCTGGGCGGAGGTACCTGTGATCATCTGGCATTGAATGCGGTTCAATTGATGCGCGCTGTCGGTATCCCGCTGAATCTGGATATTCTTCCATACCACGGTAAGGTAAACGGAGGACATGCTTACAACAGTTTTACCGATGAAGACGGAAAATTTTTCTACTTTTCTCCTTATGAGCGTGAACCGGAGCGGAATCGATGGATTGCTCCTTTGGTGCAGCGTGTTTGTTATGAACGCCAACCAGAGCCGGAAATAGAGCGCAACCGTTGGAATGCGCAATTGGTCAATCGCTTACTGAAGGGGGTGACTGCCCAGTATTATTTGTCCGACAGTGTCCGGTTACCTGTGCATACATCGGATACGGTGGCTTATATCGCTACTTTTAATCGTGGAACTTTCAAGGTAGTGTCGCAGGGAAGAGTGAAAGATAACAGTGTATTGCACCGCGTGTTGCCTTACGGATTACTTTATTTTCAGGTGGCGGATAAGGAGGGAAAGTTGTTTCCGATAGGTGATCCGTTTGTGATGACCCCGGATAGCATTCACTTCATTACTCCGACTCGGCAGCCTACTTTGTTGGATGGTATTCTTACTTATGATGTAAAGCGGGTTTTGAAGTTGGGTGACGAACCTTATACGCTGCTTTATTGGAAAGATGGCTGGCAACCGCTAAAAGAAGTAACCTCTAAAGATTCTCGTACACTGGATTTTGGAGAGGTACCTGTCCGCTCACTGTTTCTGGTATACGGCGATACATATATGGGGCATATGCAGCGTCCTTTCTTATTGGAGGGTGGCAAGCCGGTGTACTATTGACAGATGAAACTTTTGCCAGTATCTGTTTTTATATTATAAATAAGAAAATGTTTTGAATTTGTTTTTATTTTTATTATATTGCGCAAAATTATAAAAATAAAATATATGAAAGTTAAATTTTCAGTAGTTGGTGTATTATTAATAAGCCTGTTTACGGTAGTTAATATCGTTAAGAGTAATCAAAAAAATAAGAAAATAGAAGACATTATGTTAGTTAATGTTGAGAGTCTCGCCTTTCCGGAAGGTGGAATAGGTAGTGATATGAGAATAGCAACTAAACATGTGTGCTATCTTAATAATGAAGTCTTTGATGAAAGCACGGGTAGGTTAGAGCATATCCCTGTTGAAGGCAGAATTGGTATTTGTGATGGTACGGAAGGGGCATGTAGAAGTTGGCCATGCACAGAAGTCTGGTTATAATCAAATAGAGGATGAAACAACTGTATTTATTTATATTAGTAGTTTTTTGCTGCATAGGTTGTCAGCGAAATACATTGCAAGGTCCTATTCCTACTATTGCTATGCATCCGGATAGTTGCCTGAAGAGCTTAGATATCTCTGTTATGATGAAAGACTCGATAGAAGTAATCAAATTAGAGACAACGGACAGTTGCCTTATTGGCTTTATTAACAAGATTTCATTTACTGACAAGTATATATTAGTCTCGGATGCACGTGTAAGTCAAAAGATATATCTGTTTGATAAAGAGGGCAAGTTTATCCGTTATATTAGCAATAAGGGAAGCGGTCCTGGTGAATACAGTGTAATTGGAGATTTTGCGATAAAAGGGGATTCTGTATTTATCCAGGATTATTATCAGAATAAGTATGTCGTATATGATATGGTAGCTGATGAAATTAAAGATGATATACCCTATAATACTCACCATTCCGGAGTGGTTGCACTTGATAATTATCTTTATTTTATATCTAACTATTTTACTTCTCCAATAGGTGATTATAATTGTTTCCGATATGATTTAAGTATGCGGAAAACAGAAGGTTATTTGCCTTTTACGGCAGATCGTATTGCAAACGAGCCGGCTTGGACAATAAATCATCCTTGTGGGCGGATAGATAAATTAAAGTCTTTTGCTTATTATCGATCAAATGATACCATATATCAGATTGATAAATTGACAGTCTCACCTCAATGCGTCATTCACTTCCCTAATGGTGAAAACCGGACATCTTCTACACAAGGAGGACATATTTCCGGAATTGTTCATTTACAACAATCTGCTGGATATATATTAGGAACTTACACAGAAGGAAAAGGACTCAGATATTTTTTGATTGATAAGCGCGATTATAGTTCCCAGATGGGAAAACTGTTGCGTTTTAATAGTTTGGATAGAAAATCTATAAATAATGAATTTTTTATAGAGGATAACTATCTGATTTTTTGGGATACTATGCAAAGTTTGAAGTTATGGAGGAGGTATTTTGATAAAGCTGAATTTACTAATCTGGCTGACAAACAAAGAATACAATCTATCATTGATTTATCTCAAGATGATGATAATCCCGTCATATTTAGATGCCGGGTGAAATAAGAGAAACATAAATAATTAACTATAAATTAATAGATTATGAGAAGTATAAAATGGATGGTAGGTATTATTTTATTTGCCAGTGTATCGACTTTAATAGGCGTTACAAAAAGTGTAAGGGGTGAAAACCAATTAGAAAAATTGACATTTCTGGGTATTGAGAGTTTAGCTGATGGTGAAGGAGGAGGGAGTGACTATCGAGAGGCGACTCCTCATGATTGTAATTATTCTAAGGATGTATTCCTTGAAGGTGCGGACCATATCATAAATGTAACGGTTCCTGGCAAAAAAGGAATTTGTGATGGTACTAATGGCACATGCAATAGCTGGCCGTGTAGAGAGGTAAAATAATCATGTGGCATTAGTATAGAAAACATGCAAAAATATCTGTTATTATTATTCTTATTTATTTGCGCGAGTTGTATTGGTTCAAAAAATGGAATTCTGGAACAAAATAAAACTTTTGACATTATAATAGATCCGGATCGTTTTACCGATGATTTGGATTTATCATGCATCTTAACTGATTCGATTGAAATTATAAAATTGGAAACCAGTGATGAGTGTCTTATAGGAGAAATAAAAAAAGTATCATTTACCGATCAATTTATTTTTGTTTCTGATCCTTATGTTAGCCAAAAAATATTCATGTTTGATAAAAATGGGAAATTTGTAAAAAGTATAGGTAGCCAAGGAGGAGGACCTGGAGAATATAGCACAATTAGTAATTTTACTATAACCGGAGATTCGTTACTGATTCAAGATTATAATCTTCATAAATATTTGGTATATAGTATAAAAGAAAATCGGTTTGTAGGTGATATTCGCTATAAACCTCATCATCACTCGATTGTTGCATATCCGGATATCCTTTACTTTGTTTCGGGATATTTCCCTGCTGATTCTGGATGTTATAATCTCCATCGGCTTGATCTTAGAAATTCGAGTATGGAGTCTTATTTACCTTTTTCTCAAAAAATTGCGGTAAATAGAAGTGCGTGGTCTATTGAGGAGCAATGTAGTCGGGTTTGTGAGCGGTCGTTTATTTTTTATGCCCTTAGTGATACAATCTATCAAGTAAATAAAGATAAAGCTATCCCCGTATATACATTGAAGTTTTCAAAACGAAGTATACCTGATGATTTTAAAGAAAGTCATAGTGGAGATGAAATAATGGATTTAGCTTTCCAAGAGGGGTATGTAAGAGGTCCAATTCACCTTCAACATTCAGACCAATGGATGTTAGGTACTTATGTTGATGGTAAGGAATATAGGTATATGTTAGTTGATAAAAAAACGGGGCAATATCAAATAGGGAGACAATTGGGAGTCAGGAAAGAAGGTAATCTGACTATTCCACATAATTTTTTGATTGAAGATAATTACTTTATTTCATGGTTACCTGTTAAACTCCTAAATTTGTGGAAAAATCATTTTAGTCCTAATACCTTTAGAGATAAAGGTAGAGTAGAAACATGGAAAAGATTAATTGATTCTCTGGATATAGATGATAATCCAGTACTTATAAAGTGTAAAATAAGAAACGATGAAACTTAATTATTTTTTAATTCTGATTATATGTGTACTATTACTCTGTTTTAACATATATATATTTAAACGGAATAGTACCTCTGATAGGATGCAGGATACTATTATACGATTAGTTAATGAAGACTCTGTAAAAAAGAGTAGTCATCGAATTGAGCGGGAAATTAGAAACTATGAGTTGAGGGCTAATGGGAAGGTGTTGAATCCTTCATTGGAAGTCTTTGATACTAACGGGAATAAAAGAACCCTTTCAAAGATTATTGATGGAAATAAGTTAGTGTTACGTTACTCTGAATTAAATTGTAATACTTGTGTAAATAAGCAAATAGAATTATTGAATCTGTATGTTGACTCAATAGGTGCTGATCATATTATATTGCTTACAAATTATGATAGTAATTTCTATATGAAGCAATTTAAAAGAATTTCAAAAATAAAATATCCAATATTTAATATAGGTGCTAATCTGAATGAATGTATTCCGGATATAGAACGGCCCTATTTTTTTATAATTGATTCTAATTTTAGGATAAATAGCACGTATGTTCCGCAAATAGATGAAAGTAGCGTAACAAAAACATATCTTCGCCAGATTTTACAATATTATTTTAGAATTCCTTAGATAAAATTTGATTGACTCGTAGAAAACAGTGTTGTTGTTATTTCTTTGGAGTGTGTGGTATTCTCACTTAGGATGTAAAGCGGGTTTTGGAGTTGGGTGACGGACCTTATATCCTGTTTCCGTACACTGGATTTTGGAGAGGTACCTGTCCGCTCACTGTTTCTGGTATACGGCGATACATATATGGGGCATATGCAGCGTCCTTTCTTATTGGAGGGTGGCAAGCCGGTGTACTATTGACAGATGAGACCGGATAATCAACGATAAAATAGGTGGAAATACCACGTCTTGTCATCTTTTCCTTTTGCCAGGTTGTGTTTTTTAGGAAGTGAAATTATGTTGTTGAACACTTCCGGGAAATAAAAAAACAACTTTATTCAAAAGCTTGAATTAATTATCTACATTTACGACCACATGAAATAAATAATACGTTGTATCTATAAAAACCATAGGCAAAAGGTATTTGAAGAGATATACGTAAATACACAACGGCAAATCGGTAAATATCCTATCTTGTAGTATACAGATGTGCCTTATTTAGAATTTTAAATGAATTAAAGAATGGGAGATTTTGTTTTTAGTATAAAACATCTGTGTACTTGTACCGGAATGTCAAAAGTCAGAACCCTGACAATTATGGGGGCACTGTTTCTCACCTTTTCTTGTACGCAAAACAAATCTGTACAAGACCCTATACAAAGTGTTACGTTTACCGTGAATGGAGAAGATTTTGAGATGATCCAAATACAAGGCGGTACATTTATGATGGGATGTACAGATGAACAAGGGTGTGATTGTGAGGACAATGAAAAGCCTGCGCATAAAGAAACTGTATCTACTTTTTACATGGGTAAATATGAGGTCACACAAAAATTGTGGAAAGCCGTGATGGGAAGTGATTCTAATCCGTCTGCAAATACCGGCTGTGATGATTGCCCGGTAGAAAATGTAAGCTGGAATGAAGCCCACGAGTTTTTAAGTAAGCTAAATGCTCTTACTGGTAAAACTTTCCGCCTTCCAACAGAAACAGAATGGGAGTATGCAGCACGTGGCGGGAAGCGAAGTGAAGGATATAAGTACAGTGGAAGTAATAACATAGATGAGGTGGCGTGGTATGTTAAGAATTATCAAGAGGGTGGAACTGGAGAAATGAAAACCACACATCCGGTAGGGCTCAAAAAGCCCAATGAGTTGGGATTGTATGACATGAGTGGAAATGTGTGGGAATGGTGCGAGGATACGTACACTAAAGAATATTATCACGATGGCAAATCAGTCAGTCCGGAATGGCCGTTAAAAGGAGCTACTCTTTTCTTTAGGCGTGTATTGCGGGGAGGTAGTTGGGGAGGTACTTCCCTGGGATGTCGAGTGTCATATATTGATTATGATATAGGAAACTATAATGATGAATATGGAGGCTTCCGGTACGCTTTAGATTCAAACCAAGAGTAAACTTAAAACATATATTATGAGAAGAGTAGAGATTATTATGTCGTTATTCCTGATGATGGGATTGTTGGGATGCGTGGAAAAAGAGGAAAAGACAAATGTAATCACAGTGGATGTTACTACAACTTATCCTAAGAAAGAATTGGTTCTTCAAGATCTTATGGATGTAGAATATATCCCGTTGGAAACGAACGATGAATTTATAACTCAGGGTAGTGTGATGGCTATAGGTGAAAAATATATATTAGTAAAAAACTGGAGCCATGATGGTAATATTTTTGTTTTTGACAGAAAAACCGGTAAAGGGATAAGAAAAATAAACCGGAAAGGACAGGGGGATGGAGAATATAGTTTTATCAACGGAATTATTTTAGATGAAGATAACAACGAAATGTTTGTCAACTGTGCTTCGACAAAGAAAATATATGTATATGATTTATCGGGAAACTTTAAACGGGACTTTAAGCATGTAGAAGGTGGTGAATATTTAGAAGTATTTAATTACGATAAGAACAATCTGATTTGTTATGATATGTCTTTGTATTATAAGGAGGGACAACCGAGAGAAGAAAACAGATCCTATCACCTGATAATATCGAAGCAAGACGGAAGTGTCACCCAAAAAATTTATATACCTTTTGATGTCATTAAAACTCCGGTTGTACAGAAGGGTGGGGCGGTTGCAATGACTTCTATACGTTCTATAATTCCATATCGGAAAGAATGGTTACTTGTTGAAACTTCCTCCGATACGGTATATAACTATGTACCGGAAAAGAATCAATTAAATCCTTTTCTTATAAAATCTCCTACCAGGGATCTGGAGATACTTCTCACAATGGGAGTTGTTACAGACCGCTATTGTTTTATGCATACTGTAAAGAAGGATTTTGATTTTACTACCGGAAGAGGATTTCTTATTACCGATTTAATGTACGACAAGCAGGAGAATGCAGTTTTTGAAGCGAATGTGCTCAATGGTGATTTTGTAGAAAAACAAAACGTAGATATGCTTTCAGATCCTATGAATGGCGATGAAATAGTAGCCATCCAACCATTGGCAGCCAACAAAATTGTTGATGCGTATAAAAATGACGGATTGAAAGGGAAGTTAAAAGAAATAGCTGCCGGACTGGATGAAGAGTCAAATCCGGTGATTATGCTGGTGAAGAATAGAGAATAATATTTAAGGTTTCCGGTGAGAATTTCGCAGGGGGATTTTTAATATTTATACCTAAATATCAGGTTTATAGGAATTAATCGGTTACCGTTTTATTTGCAATGAAACATAAATTCGAAATATATGAAGCAGCTAATTTTTTCGTGTATACTTGTTTTGGGATTTTTCTTTCTTCCGATTTTTGTGAGTGGCGCGGATGCCCAAGAAAATTATCAGTTTAGCATTTCCGGTGAGATAGACGGATTAATGCCCAATGATACTCTTTCCTTCCGGAAAACCACTCTTCCTTATAAAGGAGAGGAGGGGGAAGTCGCTTTTAACGTAATTGTAAGTGATCCCAATAAATTCTTTTACTCAGGTGAACAGCCACATACTCAATATTATAGTATGATATATAAACCCGTTTCAGGTGGATATCAAGCGAGTTCACGACAAGCCCTGATGATTATTGTGGAAGAAGGGGACTATCACCTAAAGGGAGAAACTGATTTTATATACTATAGTACCATTAGCGGTGGACTGTACAACGATCCTTCGTTGAAAGAAATAGTACACCTGGAAGACTCTTTGGAAATCATACGAGCAAAATATGGAAAGATTATCGATGAGGCAAGAAAGAAAGGTGATATGGAGAAGGCTAAGGAATACGTTGATAAGTTCAATCGTTTTCGTAGCAATCATCAAGAATCTTACACTCTCTTACGGCAAAAGATAAAAGAATTGATAGCAAACAATCCATCATCTACTTGGGTGACAGTGGAATATCTTCAAAAGGTTTCGTATGCTGCCCCGGAGGAAATGAAATCTGTGCTGTCGAACATGAACCAAGAGGCTCTGAATAGTTATTATGGGCAGATATTTAGACGGGAGGTGGAGGCAATAGAAAGACTTGCTCCCGGTAATGAGGCTCCTTTATTCTCTGTCACTACTACTGACGGGAAAAGAATCACTTCTGACGATGCCAGAGGTAAATATCTTCTTCTTTATCATTGGGGGCTGTGTCCCGGTTCTATTTCCGTCGATAAGCGGGTCACTGCCTTCTATGAAAAATATAAGGATCATCTTTCCGTTATTGGAATAACGGATGATATGGAAACTATTTGTGAACTGAATAAAAATGTGGGAGAAGATGACGAGATATTGGGAATGAAACTGAAACCTGTTCTCGAAAATATGGTGGCACATCCATGGCCTGAAGTAGAAAGTAAGGGAGATAATCATAAGATTATAGAAGATTTTGCCTTTGCAGGTCTACCTTATTTTGTTTTTATTTCACCGGATGGGAAAATTATCTCTCGTGACTTTCATAAGGCTTTTGACAAAGCACAGGAGGTGATGAAATCGGAGTTTGGTGATTGAATTTATATTTTGAACTGATAATATATGGAATGAGTTTTATTTGGCGATGCGACTGGTGTCATTTTTACCGGAAGGACAACTTAAAACCGCATTGCAACAAATGACTCCTGAGGATAATCCCATTATTATCCGTTATAGTATTAATTTCCCTGAAACATGAGTGAGTCCGGTTCGGAGATCTTCTTGCTTTGTATCTTTTAGGTAAGATTTGTTTGTCGGTTGTTTCTAAAACGATATATTTGTGAATGAATAATCGTATAATATACAATCTATGATTACAACCCAGTTACTTCATCCCCAAAGCATTGTTGTGGTAGGGGCGTCGAACAATACACATAAGCCGGGCGGTGCTATCTTGAAGAATCTGATAAACGGTGGTTATCAGGGAGAGCTCCGGGCTGTCAACCCCAAAGAAACAGAAGTGCAGGGAGTGCCTTCTTTTGCCGATGCAAAGGAGTTACCCGATACAGATCTCGCTATTCTTGCTATTCCTGCGGCTCTTTGTCCGGAGGTGGTGGAAACACTGGCCGGAGAGAAGCAGACGCGGGCTTTCATAATTCTTTCGGCCGGATTTGGAGAAGAAACGCGGGAAGGCTCTTTATTGGAAGAGCGCATTCTTGAGACTGTTAATAAATACGGTGCTTCACTGATTGGTCCGAATTGTATCGGATTGCTCAATACGTGGCATCACAGTGTGTTTACTCAGCCCATTCCGAACCTGAACCCCCAAGGAGCAGACCTGATCTCCAGTTCCGGGGCTACCGCTGTTTTTATTTTGGAGTCCGCAGTAGCCAAAGGGCTTCAGTTCAATTCTGTTTGGTCAGTAGGAAACGCCAAACAAATTGGAGTAGAGGATGTCCTGCAATACATGGATGAAACTTTCGATCCACAAAAAGACTCAAAAATTAAACTTATCTATATTGAAAGCATTAAGAATCCCGACCGACTGTTGTTCCATGCTTCTTCGTTAATTCGGAAAGGATGTAAAATTGCAGCTATTAAAGCAGGCAGTTCGGAAAGCGGTAGTCGTGCGGCATCTTCACATACCGGAGCTATTGCCAGTTCCGATTCGGCAGTTGAGGCTTTATTTCGTAAAGCCGGCATTGTGCGATGTTATTCACGCGGAGAGTTGACAACGGTTGGTTGTATTTTTACCTTGCCTGAATTGAAGGGACGGAATTTTGCTATTGTTACTCATGCCGGGGGCCCCGGTGTGATGTTGACCGATGCTTTGTCGAAAGGAGGTCTGAACGTTCCGAAATTGGAGGGTCCCCTTGCCGATGAGTTGAAGAGTAAGCTGTTTCCCGGTGCTTCAGTAGGCAATCCAATTGATATTTTGGCAACGGGAACTCCTGAACATTTGGGGATCGCCATTGATTATTGTGAGGAAAAGTTTGAGAATATAGATGCAATTCTTGCTATATTCGGTACGCCGGGACTGGTGACAATGTTTGAGACCTATGAGGTGCTGCACCAGAAAATGCTGACTTGTAAGAAACCTCTTTTTCCGGTTCTTCCTTCAGTACGAACTGCCGGTGAGGAAGTAGCCTTTTTTTTGGAGAAAGGACATGTTAACTTTGCCGATGAGGTGATGTTGGGCACGGCTTTGTCGCGTATCATCAATGCTCCTAAACCGGCTGTGCCGGAGATTGAATTGTTTGGAGTAGATGTACCTCGCATTCGCCGGATTATTGATTCTATTCCGCAGAACGGTTATATTGAACCTCATTGTGTTCAGGCCTTGCTTCATTCTGCCGGTATTCCGGTAGTTGAGGAGTTTGTGTCCGGCAATAAAGATGAAGTTCTTGCTTTTGCCCGACGTTGTGGCTTTCCGGTGGTAGCTAAGGTTGTGGGACCTGTACACAAGTCGGATGTAGGAGGGGTGGTACTTAATATAAAAAGTGAGCAACATTTGGCACTTGAGTTCGACCGTATGATGCAGATATCTGAGGCGCGGGCCATCATGGTGCAACCTATGCTGAAAGGGACTGAGTTGTTTATCGGAGCTAAATACGAGGAGAAGTTCGGGCATGTAGTGCTTTGCGGTTTGGGTGGTATCTTTGTGGAAGTCTTGAAAGATGTCTCTTCCGGCTTGGCACCTTTGTCTTATGAGGAGGCCTATTCGATGATTCATTCGCTTCGGGCTTATAAGATTATCCAGGGAACTCGCGGACAGAAAGGGGTGAACGAAGATAAATTCGCGGAAATTATTGTACGTCTGTCCACGTTACTTCGCTTTGCTACAGAAATAAAAGAAATGGATATGAACCCTCTGCTGGCCACTGATAAGGAGGTTATTGCCGTAGACGCCCGTATCCGGATAGAAAAATAAATGCTGTTTTCAGAATAAAAAAGAAGGAAAGCAGATGCAGTATTACACTTATTCCTGCGTTTACTAAAAAGAGATGGACTTAAACGCGAATTCTATATATGAAAAAGAAAAACGAACAATGGCTGCGATATAGTAATCGGGCACTTTCTGGACTACTTGTGTTGCTTGGATTTATGTCTTGTGACAATGGAGGGGGCGATACGCCCCTCGAATATGGTATGCCTTCTGCCAAATATCGGGTGAAAGGTAAAGTTATCGACGCTGATACACAGGAACCTGTTCCGGGTATTGAAGTAGTTTCCGGAGCCGTACATGAAGGTGACGGCAGAGCATGGCTGAGTTATCCGGATACGTTGATCACTGATAAGGATGGGGCTTTTGCCACTGAAAGGGTAGAGTTTCCGTCTAAGAAATATCGTTTTATCGTCCGTGATGTGGATGGTGATTCCAATGGCAGTTACTCTAAAGATAGCGTAGATGTAGACGCTGGTGGGTTTACAGGTGGAAGCCATTGGTATCGGGGAGAAACAGTTATAGAGAAAACAATTCAAATCAAGAAGGAAACGGTAAAAGACGATGAAAAATAATCCGGGACGATTGTCACTTCGCAAACGCCTGGGATTGGAGATAGCCCTTAAAATGAGAAACAATCTCCGGGAATTGCATCCGTTGCGTCAACTTTTCTGGGAATGTACATTACGGTGTAACTTGGCATGTAAACATTGTGGAAGTGATTGCCGGAAAATGTCGGAACAGAAGGATATGCCTGCAGAGGATTTTCTTCGGGTTATAGATTCGATTACACCGCACGTCAATCCTAATGAGGTTAACATTATTATAACCGGAGGTGAACCGCTGATGCGGAATGACCTTGAGAAAGTGGGGTTAGCTCTTTATCGTAGGGGATATCCATGGGGAATTGTATCCAATGGGCTATATTTAACCCGTGAACGGCTCGATAGTCTGATGGCTGCCGGGCTGCATGCTGTTACAATTAGTCTGGATGGCTTTGCAGAGGAACATAACTGGTTGCGTGGTAATCCGGATAGTTATGAAAAGGCGTTGGAGGCCATTAAGATGTTGGTGCACGAACCCGAACTGACCTGGGATGTTGTTACTTGTGTCAATCGTAAGAATTACTCTCATTTGGGAGAGTTAAAAAGCTATTTGTATACTATAGGAGTGCGTAACTGGCGTATTTTTACTATTTTTCCGGTGGGGCGTGCGGCCAGTCATCCGGAATTTCAGTTGACAAATGAAGAATTTACCGGAGTCCTGGAATTTATCAAGCAGGTACGGAAGGAAGGGCGTGTCCATCTGAGCTATGGTTGTGAGGGCTTTCTTGGTAATTATGAGAGTGAAGTACGTGATCATTTCTATTCGTGTAATGCGGGTATCAGTGTGGCTTCTGTCTTAGCCGACGGCTCTATTTCAGCCTGTCCCAGCATACGCAGTAATTTTCATCAAGGCAATATTTATAAAGATAACTTTATGGAAGTATGGGAGAAGCGCTTTCAGATGTTCCGTGATCGTGAGTGGGCACGTAAGGGTGAATGTGCGGATTGTAGCTTCTTCCGTTATTGTGAAGGTAACGGTATGCATTTGCACAATGACGAAGGGGAGCTCCTCTTTTGTCATCAGAAGAGGATTGTAAAACTTTAGGAGATTATTTGGAGCTATTTTTATAGATTGGGATAATTAGGGACTGATTCATGCTTTATTTAGAGGCTATTATAGTATTTTGATCATATACATGAAGGACTTACCTTTGCAGATACCAAAATCAGACAATGATGAGTGAACACACAAAAAATATTCTATTACTATTATTCACTATGATACTTATAGGATGTGAAAAGCAACACCCATCATTGCCTTTATTACTTAATGCCGAAAGGTTAATCGAAACTTACCCTGACAGTGCCAATATAATTTTAGCTGGAATACCTTCTCCTGACGCTCTAAGTATAGCCGAATTCTCTTTGTGGTGTATGCTGAAAGGAAAAGTTGCTGATAAACTGAACAATAACAATCTGCCTTCTCCCTGTAATCTGGATCGTGCACTGGCATGGTACATGAAACATGGAAGCACCGAAGATCAAGCGAAGATGCAGCTTTATTTGGGACGTTCTTATTATGCCGACGGTGAATATGATAAGGCTATGAGTAACTATGTGGAAGCCTTGCATTCTGCCAAAAACAATGGGTTGTTTAATACTTCAGGCTATATCTGTACGTATATAGCTGATTTATATAACTTGAACGATATGCCACAAATGGCAATGAATCAATATGAAGACTCTAAGATATTGTTTGAGAAAGCGGGAAATAGAAAAAGCCACATCTATGCAATAAGGAATATTGCCCGACAATGGTGTGCTTTGGACTCTTTTGACCGAGCATTGTGTTGTATAAAAGAAGCTGATTCTCTTGCACAAGGTTTAAGTGATAAAAGGATTCAATCAATCATAGAAAATGCTTTTGGGAATATATATCGTGATTTGAAACGGTACGAAGAAGCAGAAGACTATTATATAAAATCGGTTTCCTACGATTCTATTAATACAACTTACAGCTATTTGGGGCTAATCAATCTATATTTAGAAACGGGATTCCCCCAAAAAGCGCGAATGGCATTGAACAAGGTCTCTTCTAAATTCCCTCCGGGAGAATTTTCAATTAGAAAGGCTTACTATAGGATTAATAAAGCAGAGGGTAATTACCAGTCTGCATTAGAGAATCTGGAAGAGTATCAACGTGCTGTTGATTCTATTACTATGGCTCAACATGCATCAAGAGTGTTGGAAATAGAGAAAAAGTATAGTAACTTTAAATTAAGAGAAAAAGTTAATGAGCTGACAATCCAGCAACAACGTTACATCATAATCCTCTGTATTTGCGTCTTCTTTCTGAGTGTTATAATTTTCATGTACTTTCTTTATAAACAAAAGATAAAAAACAAACTGGACAAACAAACGATAGAATTAGCTGCAAAGAAAATCGAATTATTGAATTCAACTATTGAATTGGAAGAAAAGAGGCAGCAGCTGTCCCAGTTAGTTGACCTGAAAGATAAAAATGAAGGTGCAATTAATGAATTGCAAGAAGAAATTGACAATTTAACACAAAAATATCATCAGTTGCAAAGAGTGAAAATTAATAGTTCCCCCATTTATAAAAAACTGTTGGAATTAACCAATCATAAAGCTCCCCGGGAAGAGGGTTTATTGACAGAAAAGCTATGGAACTCCATAGTGGAAGAGAGTATGGATACATTTCCAAATCTCAAATCTCATGTATATAGCCTGTGTCTGGAACTTACGGAACAGGAGTGGAAGTACTGTTGTCTGGTTATGTTTAATTTCGATTCTAATATTGAAGCTGACTTGCTGGGTATTTCTCCAAACTCTGTTTCTAAAAAAAGAGTAAGATTACGCCAACGTCTTGGATTAAACTCTTTACCTAAAACAACTCTTTACGAGCATTTACTTACTAACCTATAACTTAGGTACAGCATAAAATCGGTGTCGGATTTTACTTTTTTTCAATATACTTCCAATTATTCGGTATAAATACAATATTTGCTTGAGAAACAGATAGGCATTATTCCCTTTGTCCATCAAAAAATATATAAATTGCTGATATTCAATATGTGATTGTCCATGCCTAATTGCAGCAAAATGGATGTATTTATTAAATTTGCTATTAATTTTGCTGTGTCTAATCAAAAAAACAGCAAGTTATGAAAAAAGTAAAATTACTATTTATTCTATCATTATTATTTTGTTTGGTTCCAAGAGCCATAACAAAAAATACATCTTTGAACGCAGTACAGGAACGGAACATAAGTCTTTCAGAAAGCTGGGAAGTTGTAAGAGGCTTACCGTCTGTTGAAGCATCGATAAATTATGAAGAGGAGTTATTGTATATAAAATTTAATACAACTTTTGATAATGTAAATATTGAGATTAAGGATGCACATAACACTGTCCTTGTCCATGATCTCGTCCATCCAATCGAGAATATGACTTATACTATCTCGATGAAAGGTTTGCCGCTAAATAAAGGATATAAGTTACATATATATAATCAATACGGAGAAGCAACCGGACTATTTTTCTTATAATTAAGCATATAGAGAGATAATGTATTTATAAAAGGTCCTGCAAATCCAACTGTTTTATTTGTTATTTCGGGTTGTTGGGGCATAGCAGGGGTGATTGATAGATTATTACGTACATTTGGTAAATACAGTCTCGGGAAGAAACAGATTCTATATAGCAGAAATTTATTATAAGATTTTAGAAAATTATTCGCAATGGCTTGACAATAAGGGAGGTGCCGAAGGTTAATTCACCGGGGCACTTCCCTTAAGTTATCAATGGCTACTATTTACAATCACTCTTTTACTTTCTCAATTTGGCGAATAATACGATATTATTGTCGTTTTCATTGAGAGACTTAATTAAGTCTTGTACCTTTTTCTTTCTGTCAGCTGCCAGTCCTTTCTTATTGACTTCTTTCTCAAGCATTTCTTTCAATGCCAGTGGTTCCATATTAGTGACATAATACCCATTACTGAATGAAGGATAGATTGTCGAACTGGGAGTAGTAAGGAAGTCGTTGTAAAGACGCACATAATTGCCGTGCAAAGTTTTCTTGTTAACTATGTAATAAGCCGGTTTAGAACTGGAGAATGTGTTTTCGTCTACTTGTACTGGGAAAGATACATCGCCTATGAAATGATTGGGTATTTCATAATAACCGTGCCAAGGCAGATTATCGTTTGATGGATATTTTACAGTAAAACGCCCTTCCAGTTTGTTTTTTGCGGCATTATAGTGGTATAGAGTATCTACACTTGGTTTAGGCATAATTTTGAGTAGCATGACATCATAAGCAGAGGTATTATTTCCCATCAATACTTCGTTGCTGAAATCCTGTGGCATAGAAAGACTGCCCGGTGCTACAAAGTTTTTACGCTTACCCTTTAAATCTTGAGTCCATACTACTGCAGGCCAGTTGGGGAATGGCAAAACGGTGACTGTGACTTCTGATTTAGCAGTATCTACCCGGAATTTTCCTTTGGGAACTCGCAAACATAGGGGAATAGGGTCTAATGCATTGCCTTTTAAGTCAAATACCAATATCTTGTTGCTTTGCCAGGGTAAAATGTAGATGCGGTTATTTGCTTCGTCCAGTTGTTCGGCATATGTATTGAGGTATTCGTTTGGTCCCTGTCCATACGATCCGATAGTGGCAATAAACTTACCCGAACGATCGAATAGTTTGTAAGGGGTCTGTTTGTTATTGCTTACTAAAATATATTTCTCTCCGACGGTCGTCCGTACCCAGCCACCAATAAGCGCTTCATCCCGATTGTCGAGTTTTACAATTTGTAATTCTTCTGTCAACTGGCTCAATGGGAAATTTACGGTATCTTTCAGTGCTTTTAAGTCGCAACTGATCAACGGGCCATTGGGAGTGTTTGTAAGTTTGGCAACTGTGGGTGATTTTGCGAGTGGATCGTTGTCCCCTGTTGCAAAAGCAAAAGTTGGCAATAAACAGCAGATTGCCAAACTGTGATAAATCATTCTGGTTTTCATAAGCATAAATAATTAGATGAATAATCAAACACGTTTTGTAATAGCAAAATTAGCTATTAGTGGGAGGGAGGACAAAAAAACAGGCGGACAAAAATAGATATCTGTATGTTGTTTAATTTGTTGTTTTTCAGTGTGCTAGTTGTATGTCCCCCTTCTTGTCCGGCGGACAACTATTATCAGAAACTTTGGAGAATGGTGTCTAAACTGAGAGTTTCATCAGAAATATGCATCTTTTCTGTTTTAATTCGGTACTTGCGTTTAGTGATGGCTGCTTTACTGACACAATAAATATCCGATAGGTCTTGTATGTTCACATTGATCTTTACCAGGCAGCAAAAACAAATATCTTTCTCACTGAGTTGCGGATAATTTTCTCGCAGCCGGTCAACGAAATTATTAAATGCATCATTTACCGCTTGTTTTACTTCGCTCCATTCTGCATCATTTACAGTGATTTTCCGGCTGTTTGGACCATCCTCCGGAGAGCTTTCTGTATGGAGGGAAGGAAGCTTCTGGAAGAAAGAGATGTGACGGAATAGGGCTTCACGCATTTCACTTTCTTTATTACGCATGAAAATCTCTTTTTCGCGTAGCGCACTTAGTTCAGCTTCTTTATGCAATAATTCATTCTCGTGTTGCAATCGGCGAGCCTCTTCTTCTGCCTGTTCTGCTTGCAGTTTTCGCTCCGATAGCAATCTTTTCTTCTTTTCCTGATGATAGAAAAATGATATCAGTAGGGCTATGAATAATAGAATAACTGTGATTCCCATCATCCATAATTCTTTCTCTTGCTGAGTGAGACGCAGTTGATACAGTTCATTCTGAAGCTTGGCTTCGTTGTATTTTCTGGTAGTCTCTTCTGTTTTAACGTTTAATGTAAGATTGTCATACAGTATATCTTCATTTTTTGCCAGATAATATGCCTGCTCAGGATATTGTGTCGCATTTATTAACCGGAACAGGCGGGAGGTTGCTTCTGTCGCGATATATGGTGAGGTTGAGATAGCTGCTTGTTTATAATAGTATTGGGCCGAATCCAGTTGGTGCAAGGATTGGAATATTTGTCCGCGGATCAATTGATAGTAAGGTACGTCATAACGATTACGGCGATACGAGCGGAGCTCCAGCATGGATTCCAGTGCTTTGTTGAAATCTTGCTGCTGTAGATGATAATTCACAATATCTTCGGCTATGGAATAGTTTAGATAACGGTATTCTTTTGAAGGGGCAAGCCATTCAAGCATCTTATAATATCCTTCTATTGCTTCGTCTGTCTTTCCCATTTTTTTTAATATTTCCAATCGGCTCCGATGGTCGTAAAATAAAGATAGAGTATCATTAGATGGATTATTCAGTGTCAGTACGCTATTTGCCAGATCAAGGGCCTGCGAATATTTTTTTAGATTAAAGTAGGCAAATTTTTGCATGTTGTAATAATACCTCTGTTGGCTATATGTCATATACTTTTTCTTGTTTTGAAGGGATGAAGCGACATGTAAAACAGAATCCGGCTGGTGCTTGTAAAAGTAACTGTTAGCTTGTTCCAGTTGAGCCTGTAACCATTGGGCTGTATCTCCATATTGTAAAAAAAGTGGGATGCATACTTTAAGTAGAGAATCTTTGGGCTTTTGAGTTTTCCACAATGTGGCTTTGTATAATTGGAAGCAGTATTCAGCCCGCTGTTTATTGGTTAGATGGTTTGGCTCTTGTATTTGTTGAAGATAAAACAGCATACTGTCTGTAGAGATTTTTTCCATTTCTACAGACTTACTAAGCAAAGTTCGTGTAGAGTCTTTGCATCCGGTCATTCCATATGATAACAAGATAAGACAGAGTGTGGTAAGGAGGTTTTCTTTCATTATAACTTTGCTCTTCATAACATTATCCAGCCCAATTCTCTCGATCTAAGTTCCGGTAGCTGATGGCTTCTGCCAAATGCTCTGGTTTTATTTGTTCGCTTCCTTCCAGATCGGCTATCGTACGAGATACTTTCAAGATACGATCATAAGCGCGGGCTGAAAGATTGAGGCGTTCCATGGCATTTTTCAACAGTGACAAACCTTTTGTTTCAGGCTGTGCAAAAGCCGATAGTTGCTTGCTTGTCATTTGAGCATTGCAATAAGTTCCCGGATAACAAGCAAATCTTTCTTCCTGTATCTGTCGGGCCTTGATCACTCTTTGCCTGATGGCTGCACTGGATTCTCCTTGTCGTTGTTCTGAGATCTTTTCAAATGGTACAGGAACTATTTCAATTTGAATATCAATCCGGTCCAGTAGAGGACCAGATATCTTATTCAGGTATTTTTGTACTTGTCCCGGATTACAGACACATGGTTTGGTCGGATGGTTGTAATAGCCACACGGGCACGGGTTCATAGATGCTACCAGCATGAAACTGGCAGGATAGTCAATCGTGCTTTTTACGCGTGAAATGGTGATACGACGGTCTTCAAGAGGCTGACGCAATACTTCGAGCACACTGCGGTTAAACTCCGGTAGCTCGTCCAGAAAGAGGACTCCATTATGTGCCAGGCTGATTTCTCCCGGTTGCGGAAAACTGCCTCCGCCTACCATAGCTACTTGTGAGATGGTGTGGTGTGGATCCCGAAAGGGACGTTGGGATATCAGAGAAGAGTTGCGCCCTAACTTGCCGGCTACTGAATGTATTTTGGTTGTTTCAAGGCTTTCACCTAAGGATAGAGGGGGCAAAATGGAAGGCAGCCTTTTTGCCATCATCGATTTACCGCTGCCCGGCGCTCCTACCATAATGAGGTTGTGGCCTCCTGCAGCCGCCACCTCAAGTGCACGTTTCACATTTTCTTGTCCTTTCACATCTGCAAAATCGTATTCAAAGTCACTTTGGCAGGCATAAAATTCTTCACGGGTCTGGACTGTAGTCGGTGTCAGTTCGTGTTTATCATTGATGAATTCAATAACTTCCTGTATATTACTCACTCCGTATACCGACAAGTGATTGACTACTGCCGCTTCCCGTGCGTTTTGCAAAGGAACGATTAACCCGGTAAATCCTTCTTCCCGTGCTTTGATAGCTATGGGCAAAGCTCCTTTGATGGGTTGGATTGTTCCATCGAGGCTGAGTTCTCCCATTATCATATAGCGAGATAGTTTCTGGGATGAAATAGTCTCGCTGGCAGCCAACATTCCGATAGCCAATGGCAGATCGTAAGATGAGCCCTCCTTGCGGATATCTGCCGGGGCCATGTTGATAACAATATTGCTGGTAGGCATCTTGTACCCGGTTACTTGCAGGGCAGACAGAATACGCTGGTGGCTTTCTTTGACTGCTGAGTCGGGAAGGCCTACCATGTAGAACATGCATCCTCGTGAACTGTTGACTTCTATAGTGATGAGGGTTGCTTCAATGCCTTGTACAGCCGCTCCGAATACTTTTATAAGCACGTGTTTCTAATGATTTTGAGGTTAGTGACTCGATTTTAGCGTTTAGTTCTTCCGGATTTCTTTTCTTCGGTTTTCAGTAATTCTTTTAGTTTATTGGTAAGTGCTTCTCCTTTGATGTCTCTTGCCAGAATTCTGCCGGTTGGCGAGATCAGGATATTGGTTGGTAGCGTCAGTATTGCATATTGCTTCGCTGTTTCTGAGCTTAAACCGGTAAAATCGCATACTTGTTCCCAATTCAGGCTATCTTTACTGATGGCTGTTTCCCATGCTTTCTTATCTATATCAAGCGATATGCCTAATATGGCAAAGTTCTTGTTTCTCTTATATTCCTTATTTAGTTTTTTCAGCTCTGTATTGGCTTCGGATGGTTGGTCACACCACGAAGCCCAGAAATTAAGTAGAAGATATTTGTCTCTGAACTTTTCAGCTGAACGTGATAACTTCTCACCTTTTTTATTGGGTAAACTAAAATAAGGAGCAGATTTACCAACAGTCACTTTTTCCAGTTGATCAATATAGTCGCTGATGTTTTCAATATAAGGACGATCAAGGAGTGCTCCCGTCATGCTTTCGGTTATTTCTTTTATTTTGGTATAATCCGGCTGTGGTATCTGCACAAAATATTTGTCGAGGAGATAAATACTGGCCAGTGAGGAGTTGTGTTGTCGGATAAATGTTTCGGCTTTTTCCTGCATCATTTTATTGGATGCCTGACCCAAACTTTTCTGTTCTTTCATAAAAAGACTCAAGCTTGTGTTCGGTTCATTGCCATCTATGTCCAAATGGCTGAGATCATTGGCATTTCCCTTTATCTTAATTTGGTTTCCTTTGTCCAGGAAGAGCGGATACTCTACATTCCCGTTTATCAGGAGTACAGTTGCTGTGAGCGTATCGATTACTGTCGAATCTACGTTGAGATTGTAGCTAAACTTACCTTCTTGTGCATAAATAGTATCTATGCGATCATATAGAGCGTCTGTTCCATATAAGTAGAGTGTGTCGTTAGTCAGTCCCTTAAGTTCACCTTCCAGACTGATTTGGGTGCTGTTGCTTTTACAGGCAAACAGGCAAAACACGGTAATAAATAGAATCCCTATCTTTCTCATTCTTATTTCTTTTCTGCGAAAGTAAGGGTTTTGTAGATAAAAAAAAAGAATTGCCCGCCATTTATGTGGCGGACAACTCCTTTTTTATATTTTTCTCAATTAAGTCTCGCTTATTTTACGATGTTCATGAAATCAGAATTCGTATAATATTTAGCGAACTCAAGGTCTGTAGCAGCTTTCTTAGCCAAAGCCGGGTTCTTAGCTACAGCGCTCTTCAAGCTGCTTGTCAGCATAGAAGTGTTGTTAGTTCTTGCACCCAGAACAGCCATCAGATAGTCTGTGTAAGCATCCGGAGTTGAGATACCAGCCAAAGTGTTTTTAGCTTTGTTGTAGTCCTTAGCCAGGATCTGTGCCAAAGCAGCACTGTTTGTTTTAGTGTCTCCAAATGCGTTTACTGCTCTTTCGTATTGTCCCTGAGCTACGTACAGGTTACCCAATGTTTCGTTCAGTTCTTTAGCACCGGCAGCTTTACCTAAGTATGACTCAGCAGCAGCTTTGTCACCCTTAGCCAGAGCGATCAAACCTAAGTTCATGTTTACTTCAGGAGCAGCTTTAATGCTTTCTGCTTTTTTCACGTATGATTGAGCCTTGTCCAAATCACCTGCTTGATAAGCCAGTTTACCCAAGTTGTTGAATGCACGGTAGTCATTCGGGAACTGCTGAGAAGCTTTTGTATAGATGTCAGCCTTCTTAGCCGGGTCGTTAGTCAGTGTAGCAGCATACAGGATTTCTTCCAGATTCAACTGTTTCGGATCTGTTGCAGCCAGATTAGCGATTTCTTCATCAGACTTACCGATGATTTCATAGTTCAAAGTCAAACGAGAACGACGCAACTGCGGCAGGATTTCGTCAGCCAAAGTTTTGTATACAGAAGAGATGTTTTTGATTTCTGTCTCTCTTTGTTCCGGATCCTGATACATAGACAGAACACGAAGAATCAGTTCTTTATCCTGAATGTTTGATTTAGAAACCAGTTCCTGGAAACCTTCCCAGTCCTGAGCAGTATATTTAGCATCAACCGGAACTTCGATTTTAGCTTTCTTCAGGTCTTTATTGATCAGTTTAGTTGTGTTACCTTCACGGTTCTCAGCCAAACCTGTGTTCAGTTTCACACCACCATCAGGAGAAGCATAAGCCGAAATTTCGATATTGCTGATCTTTTTGTTTTCTGCATCGTTTACGTTAGCAACTTCCTTGTTGAATTCCTTAGCGGTTTTCAATTCGCTTGAACGGATGTTAGCCTGTTGGATAAGGAACATGATGTTAGCGTTGTGTGCTTCTTTGATGATACGTTGGAAAGCGTCGTCACCCAAAGCCGGATTAGCGCTGCTCAAAGTATTGTTAATCAATTCAGAAGTAGAGATCACACCGTCTGCGATCTTCACTGCAGGGATAGCGATTGTTTTTTTTCCAACTTTTGCGTTGAATTCAAGGTACAGTTCAGACTTGGCCATTTCAGGAACATAGTCGAATGTAGTTTTCATCGTGTAATTACCACCCATCTTGTAAGAGATAGTCTGGTCGTTACCTTCTACCTTTTCACCCTGGAATACAGCAGGCTGTCCTTTCACTTGTCCACCTTCCCATTTCAGGACCGGAGTTACTTCAACAACTGCGTTCTTTTTGAAATACTTTTCAGGGAACTTTCCGTTGATAGTCACAGGAACTTTACCACCTACAGCTTCCAGTACCTGAGGAGTCGTAGTGAAGTAATCAGATGACAGTGCACCCATTTTGTTGCTACATGATGACAATGCAACAACCAATGCCATAAGTAAAGGCAAATACAACTTCTTGATCATTTTAGGTATAAATTAAATGTTTGTAATTGAAATTTTGTCTATTCAATACGCATCTGTGGATTGCCCATAAATGCCACGCAAAGATATTAATTCTTATACATTTAGGCAAATACACCCTTAATTTTATTATAATTTAATGAAAACTGTCGCA
This sequence comes from Bacteroides sp. HF-4919, assembly GCF_018860125.1. NCBI lineage: Bacteria > Pseudomonadati > Bacteroidota > Bacteroidia > Bacteroidales > Bacteroidaceae > Bacteroides > Bacteroides sp. HF-4919. The sequence goes on along the minus strand of NZ_JAHKNF010000019.1, from coordinate 42,837 downwards.
TTCCTGAGCTGTTCAGCACTATTTCTCTCTCTAAATAACGCCAAACCAGACTTTATTGTTTATTGAAATGCCTTTTTTCTTGCCGATATTTGATGTTGCGCGGATGGTGTTCTATGATTTCACTTCGCAGCATATTACGGTCGATATGTGTGTAAATCTCGGTGGTCGAAATTGATTCATGTCCGAGCATGCATTGAATAGCTCTCAGGTTGGCGCCTCCTTCAAGAAGGTGTGTTGCGAAAGAATGCCGGAATGTGTGTGGACTGATGTTTTTGGTGATACCTGCCATATCGGCCAGTTCTTTGATAAGATGAAAGATCATGATACGTGATAGGTGTGTTCCCCGTCTGCTTAAAAACAGATAATCCTCATAATCTTTTTTTATGTTAATCCGGTTTCGATCCATGAAATAGTATTTTATTTCCTGAATGGCTCTGGGGGAGATGGGCACCAATCGTTGTTTACTACCTTTTCCTTCTACTTTAATGAATCCTTCATTAAAATAAAGATCTGATAGTTTTAAGTTGGTTAATTCCGAAACCCGTAAACCACAGCTATAGAGTGTTTCCAATATTGCCCGATTTCGCTGTCCCTCATTTTTGCTCAGATCTACTGTTGAGATAATACGGTCTATTTCCTCTACAGTCAATACTTCCGGTAGTTTAAAACCAATCTTGGGACCTTCCAGTAATTCACTCGGATCAGCTTCTATATAATCGGCCATTATCAGAAAATGGAAGAAAGACTTGATGCCGGAAATGATGCGTGCCTGTGACCGGGCATGGATACCGATATCATGCAGTCCGGCTGCAAAACGCTGAAGGTCTTTCAGGCTGATTTCCAGTATATCCACACCTTCGGCCGATAAAAAGTTCAATAGCTTGTCCAAATCCGTCAAATAAGCATCCAATGTGTTTTTGGATAATGACTTTTCCAGTTTCAGATACTGTTGGTACTTTTTGATAATCAACCCTTGCACATCCTTCTTTTTTGTTTTTTCGTCTAATTTCATTTCTTTTTTCTACCTTTGCATCTTGAAATATTGTTCTCGAAGACAAAGGTATTAAAAATAGCAGGATTGTGTTATGAGGATACAAATTATTAATGGTCCCAATATTAATCTTTTGGGCAAGCGTGAACCTTCTATATATGGAAGCGTTACATTTGAAGAGTATTTGGGTGAGCTTCGTAAAAAATATCCCGATGTGGAGTTGGGTTATTTCCAGTCGAACGTTGAAGGAGAAATGATAGATAAAATTCAGCAGACCGGTTTCGATGTGGATGGAATCATTTTGAATGCAGGAGCTTATACGCACACTTCCATTGCTTTGCAGGATGCCATCCGTTCCGTTCCCTCTCCTGTGATTGAGGTTCATATTTCCAATGTTCATGCCCGCGAGTCGTTCCGTCATGTTTCTATGATTGCTTGTGCCTGTAAAGGTGTGATTTGTGGATTTGGATTGAACTCATATCGTCTGGCACTTGAGGCTTTATTAGATAAATAGGTATAAATATAAATAGGTAGATAGATTATGTTGCTGAAACAGACTAAAATCGTAGCTTCCATCTCAGACAGACGTTGCGATGTAGATTTTATAAAAGAGTTGTTTGATGCAGGGATGAATGTGGTTCGTATGAACACAGCTCACGCCAGTCGTGAAGGGTTTGAAGCGTTGATTGCCAATGTTCGTACCGTGTCCAATCGCATCGCTATCCTTATGGATACTAAAGGCCCGGAGGTACGTACCACTGCCAATGCGGAACCAATACTTTATCAGATTGGCGAGAAGGTTAAAATTGTGGGGGATCCCGAACGTGAGACTACCCGTGAATGTATTGCCGTTTCTTATCCGAACTTCGTACACGATTTGAATATAGGTGGGACTATTTTGATTGACGATGGTGATCTTGAGTTGCGGGTTATTGATAAAACGTCCGAATATTTGCTTTGTGAGGTACAGAATGAAGCAACTTTGGGGAGCCGTAAGAGTGTAAATGTTCCCGGGGTCCGCATCAACCTGCCTTCTCTGACTGAAAAAGATCGTAATAACATTCTTTATGCGATAGAAAAAGATATCGATTTCATAGCACATTCTTTTGTACGTAACCGTCAGGATGTGCTTGATATTCGTGAAATTCTGGATGCACACAACAGCGATATCCGTATTATTGCTAAGATAGAGAATCAAGAAGGTGTAGATAATATAGATGAGATTCTGGAAGTTGCTGATGGAGTGATGGTAGCTCGCGGTGACTTGGGTATTGAAGTTCCACAGGAACGCATTCCGGGAATTCAGCGTACATTGATACGTAAATGTATTCTTGCCAAGAAGCCGGTAATCGTAGCTACACAGATGTTACATACGATGATAAATAATCCGCGTCCGACTCGTGCTGAAGTAACCGATATTGCGAATGCTATCTATTATCGTACGGATGCTCTGATGTTGAGTGGTGAAACCGCGTATGGTAAATATCCGGTGGAGGCTGTGAAAACCATGACTAAGATTGCTGCGCAGGCTGAAAAAGACAAATTGGAAGAAAATGATATCCGTATTCCTCTGGATGAGAATAGTAATGACGTGACTGCTTTCCTTGCCAAACAGGCTGTGAAAGCAACTACTAAACTAAAAATACGCGCTATCATTACTGATAGCTATCAAGGGCGCACTGCACGTAATCTGGCTGCTTTCCGTGGTAAATATCCGGTGCTTGCCATTTGTTATAAGGAGAAAACGATGCGTCACCTGGCACTCTCTTATGGAGTGGAGGCGATCTACATGCCTGAGTTGGCCAACGGACAGGAGTATTATTTTGCCGCTCTGCGTCGTTTATTGAAAGAAGGACGTTTACATCCTACTGATATGGTGGGTTATCTGAGTAGCGGTAAAGCCGGGACACAAACCTCTTTCCTTGAGATCAATGTCGTGGAAGATGCTTTGAAGCATGCCGGTGACAGTGTATTGCCTAACAGCAACCGTTATCTGTAGGATGAGATGAAAGAGACCGATCTTTTAGACGAATATATCCTAAAGCATATCGATGAAGAAGGTGAATACCTGAAAGCTCTTTATCGGGATACGCATGTCAAGCTTCTGCGTCCCCGTATGGCTTCCGGTCATCTGCAGGGGCGTATGTTGAAGATGTTTGTTCGTATGATACGGCCTCGTCAGATATTAGAAATAGGAACTTATAGTGGCTATTCCGCCCTTTGCTTGGCCGAAGGACTTGAGGAGGGTGGAATGCTCCACACATTTGAGATAAATGACGAACAGGAAGACTTTACCCGTCCCTGGCTCGAGAATTCAGTTTATGCTGATAAAATTAAATTCTACATTGGAGATGCTCTCCAATTGATACCTGCATTGGGAGTTACGTTTGACCTTGCTTTTGTGGATGGTGATAAACGTAAGTATATTGAATATTATGAGATGACTCTTGCGCATCTTTCTCCCGGAGGATATATCATAGCCGATAACACTTTATGGGATGGTCATGTGCTGGAAGAGCCACATAACAACGACTATCAGACCATCGGTATTAAGGCTTTCAACGAATTGGTGGCACATGATGAACGAGTGGAGAAAGTAATCCTCCCTTTGCGTGATGGACTGACCATTATTCGTAAAAAGTGAGATGTGTATTAGTTGATTACTCTTTAGCATTGGAAGAATAATTCAATAATGAAGATTAAAAATAGTACATATTTTATCTGTCAAACGATATATTTCTCTAATTTTGTGTTCTATTGTAACAAGTGCTAATTGCTTGTTTGATAAAATAATTACGTAGAAAGTTTATGGAAACAACGAGACAGAATAAGATAGCCCGTTTGTTACAGAAAGAACTCAGTGAGATTTTTCTGTTGCAGACCAAGGCCATGCCCGGTGTGTTGGTATCTGTCAGTGCTGTACGTATCAGCCCTGATATGAGCATTGCCCGCGTATATTTAAGTGTCTTCCCTTCTGATAAAAGCGAAGAAATGGTAAAGAATATCAATAATAATATGAAGTCCATCCGTTTCGAACTCGGTACCCGTGTTCGTCATCAGTTGCGCATTATCCCCGAATTGAAATTTTTTGTGGACGATTCGCTGGACTACATTGAAAAGATAGATGCCTTGTTGAAGTGAATCTTCCCTTCTACATAGCCCGGCGATATCTTTTCTCAAAGAAGAAACACAATGCCATTAATATCATTTCGGCTATTTCCGTGTGTGGAGTAGCATTGGCTACGATGGCAATGGTGTGTACACTTTCCGTATTCAATGGTTTTCAGGATACAGTAGCCGATCTGTTTACTGTGTTTGATCCGGAACTGAAAGTGACGATTGCCGAAGGGAAAGTTTTCGATGCACAGGACCCGCGTATTCAGGCTATCCGGCAGATGCCGGAAGTAGATGTGTTGACTGAAACACTTGAAGAGAATGCGATGGTGCAATACAAGGATCGTCAAACAATGGCTGTTATAAAGGGGGTACAAGATAATTTTGAGCAGTTGACTGCGATAGATAGTATCCTTTATGGAGCAGGCGAGTTTTTGTTGAACGATTCTGTTGTGGATTATGGAGTGATGGGGATTGAGCTTGTCTCTACGTTGGGGACCGGAATCAGGTTTGTCGATCCTTTGCAGGTATATATTCCTAAAAGGAATGGAAAGGTTAATCTTGCAAATCCGGCTGCTTCCTTTAATATGGATTATTTGTATTCGCCCGGTGTAGTGTTTGTAGTCAATCAGCAGAAGTATGACGGACAGTATATTCTCACTTCGTTGGATTTTGCCCGGCGTTTGCTTGATTATACTACCGAAGTGTCTGCAATAGAACTGAAACTAAAGCCGGGATCTAATATTTCTGTAGTGAAAGAAAAGATCGGGAAGGCGTTAGGAGATGGTTTTGTTATTCGTAACCGTTACGAGCAGCAGGAGGATGTGTTTCGCATCATGGAGATAGAGAAATTGGTTTCGTATTTGTTTCTTACCTTTATTCTCGTGATCGCCTGTTTCAATGTGATAGGTTCGCTGTCGATGCTTATTCTGGATAAAAAGGAAGATGTGAATACACTTCGTAAATTGGGAGCTGACGATCGGCTTGTTTCGCGTATTTTCCTTTTCGAAGGATGTATGATTTCCTTTTATGGAGCTATAATCGGGATTATACTCGGCTTAGTTCTATGTTGGGTTCAGATGGCCTACGGGATAGTTTCATTGGGTGGAGGTAATGCTGCAGGTAATTTTGTAGTTGATTCCTATCCGGTCAGTGTTCATTTGGGGGATGTCATCGTGATATTTATTACCGTATTTACTGTCGGATTTTTATCTGTCTGGTATCCGGTAAGGTATTTGAGTAAACGTTTACTGAAAATGTAGAGAACATTTTGATCGATTAAATTGTTCTATTAGTCGATTTCCATTTCTTATTTTTATAGAAATGTTTATTTTTGATTTATTAATGAAAATCATCATGTTTATATATAGTGTTAATAGTATCTCTGTGAAGAGAGAATTGTTATGTAAGTGTAATACCTCTCTATGAAAGAAAGTTTCGTTTTTCATAAAAAACTGATGATCGGCGCTGTTCTGTCCCAACGGGGAAGAGCAGCGCTACTTCATTTATAATGAAAGGAATAATGTGTAAAGCTTGATGTTTTTTCTTAGAAACTTCAAAGCATCGGATATGTGGTGTTCCACTGTTCTTTCCGATATTTGCAGTTTCTCTGCAATTTCACGATAAGAAAGTTCTTCGTCCCTGCTCAGACGGAATACTTCCTGTTGCCGGGGTGGTAACATTGAAATAAGTGATTCGATATGTGTCCGTAGATTGGCTGCATCCAGTTCTTCTTCTATATCATATGACTCTTCTACTGCTTCTATCACTGACAGTTGGTAGAAAGCCTCGTTCAGATTCTTGCGGGAGCGGTTAAAAACAAGGTTACGCATGGTGATGAACAGATATCCTGCAAAATTTTGCTCTTCATCCAAAGACTCTCTGCTCTCCCAGATTTTAATAAAAACCTCTTGAACGATTTCTTCCACATCAACCAAAGAAGTGACATAAAGTCGCGTAAAGTTGTAAACCTTAGCCCAATAAGAGTGGTACAGGAATGCAAAGGCAGCTTTATCATTGCGGGTCTTCAGTTTAATAATTGCTTCTTTTTCGTTCATTAAGAGTTACGTTTGGATTACAAATATAGCATACTCAATTTATAAAACAGAAAAAAAGCGGAAAACATATAGGGGGGAATTTTATAAATTGTGTATTTATGAATAGATTTATAAATATAGCTTGGGCTTTTGGAAAGAAATATAAAGAATATGAAGATTTCTAATAAATACGATCGGCTTGTCCGCAAATTGATTGCCGGTAAGTCTTCTCCGGGAGAAGTAGAAGAACTGGCGCACTGGAATGTTGTGGAGACAAAGATGAAAAAACAATTTGATGCTGCAAGGAATATAGTGGATGATGCTGCTGTTGAAAGTAGGATTTGGAATAAGATTGATTCTAAATGTCAGACTCCTTTTGAGCGTAAGCAACGGCTCCAGCTCAGGTACTTGAAGATTGCTCTCGCTGCATGTATTACAGTGTTATTGGTTGTTGGGGGAAGTATCTTCTTTTTTAATGAGGAGCCTGTCACTTCGCAACATATCATTGAGTATACTGAGATTGTTTCTTCAAATAGTCGGTTGTACGTGCTCCCCGACAGTTCAAGGGTTTGGATGCAAGCCGGAAGTCGAATCCGTTTTTCACAGGACTTTATGGATAAACGGGAAGTATGGTTGGAGGGAGAGTCTACTTTTGAGGTAACCAAACGTAAGGGACGTAATTTTAAGGTATATATTGATCAGGCATTTGTAGAAGTCAAAGGGACGGTTTTTCGTGTTCAGTCCACCCGGCAGTATGGTGCGGAAGTGACTCTTTTCAGTGGAAAGGTTGATTTCAACGCTAAGGCTTCGCAGAGGAAGATTGAAATGAAACCTTTGCAACAGGTTATTTTTCATCCCGAAAAGGATGAAGTGATATTAAAGAATATAGGTAATATCAGTTGGGATGAGGGACGTTACAAATTTGTCGACATGCGTATGGATGATTTGATAGAAGCCATTCATGATATTTACCATATTCCGGTAGAGCTCGACGAGAAAGTATCCCGAAATGACTTGTTCACAGGCTATATGCGTTATGATGACCCCGCATCTAAAGTTATCGAAAAGATTTGTATCAATATGAATTTGAAATTTAGAAAAGAAACACAGAGAATCATTATTTATAAATAATCGCTTTTTTATCAATCACTAATTAATCGTATAATCAAAAAAATGAAAGACATGAGACAATGTTTTAGCGTCTGTAACAGGCGTTTTCTGGCAGGCGTAATTATGTTTATGCTCCTGTATCCTATGTCCGTTTTTGCCGTGCAGGGACAGATAGCCGTGCAGGGAAAGGCAATGAGCATTAAACAGGCCATCCAGGTTATTGAAAAGAACAGTAAATATACGTTCTTTTACAAGGCAGCCGATTTGGGCAATGCAAAGATCCGTGACATCAATTGTGAAGGCTCCATAGAGGAGGTACTGAATGTGCTGTTTAAGGACAGTGGTATCAGCTATGTCATCAAGGGCAATGAAGTTATTCTGAAGAGTGCTCCGGAGGTAGTTTCCACACCACAGCAGAGTAATAAGATCGTTGTAAAAGGTAATATCAGGGATAACCTGGGAGAATCGATTATTGGTGCTACCATTATGGAAAAAAACAATGCCCAGAATGGTACGATCAGTAATGTAGAGGGAAATTTCTCTTTGTCGGTAAATCCGGGTGCTGTTATCGTTATCTCTTATATCGGTTATGTAACACAAGAAGTGAAAGCCGTGGCCGGTGTTCCTTTGAAGATAGTGCTGAAAGATGACTCTCGTACCTTAGACGAAGTAGTGGTAGTCGGTTTCGGTTCACAAAAGAAAGCAAACCTGACAGGTGCTGTTTCATCTATCAAAATGGATGAGATTATCGGGGACCGTCCTATTATGACAGCTTCCGATGCATTGCAAGGTACGGTTCCGGGACTGCTGGTATCTAATAGCGGGAATGCACCGGGTAGCGGAAAGTCATTCCAACTGCGTGGTGCCTATTCAGTAGGTATCAAGAATAGCGACGGAAGCTATGGTGCCAATGTCGCGCCTCTTATCTTGATTGATAACGTAGAGGGTAGCCTCGACATGTTGAATCCGGAAGATATCGAAACGGTGACGGTACTGAAAGATGCTGCTTCGGCAGCTATTTATGGTGCTCGTGCGGCCGGTGGTGTGGTTCTGGTGACTACTAAGCGTCCGAAAGAAGCTACGGCTTTCCGCCTGAACTATAACAATAATTTCGGTTTTGCTACTGCAATGAATCTGCCGAAGCAAGCATCGTTAATGGATTACCTGCAGGCTTATCAGGATGGAGGATATTCTGATGCTTATTGGTCTTATGGTTCACCCAGTGTTTCAAAATGGAAGGAATACCTGACACAGTACAGGCAGGATCCTTCATCTATCAAAACTGTAGGTGATGGTATTTTTGCCGATACGGACGGAGCCTTGTATTATCTGAACGAACATGATCCATATAAGAATTTTATGGAGACCAGTTTCCAGATGAATCATAATCTTTCTGTATCCGGCGGTACAGATAAGTTGCGTTACCGTATGTCAGCCGGATATGTATCTACGGACGGTGTTTTGATTACCGATAAAGATACGTATGAACGTCTGAATATCAACTCTTATATTTCTGCTGATATTACCAAATGGTTTACTCAGGAGCTGACAATGAGCTATGCGCGTACCAATCAGTCACAACCGAGTTCCGGCCTGGGAAGCATGTTCGGTAGTAATCAGGTTTCTTATCAACCGGAAGGTAATATGCCTGCGGACGTTTGTTCTACAATCTCTCAGGATTTGCCTTTCAATACACCGCGCAATCAGGTGTTGTTGGCGAATAAATGGAAAAAGTCGTATGACAATCCGCGTGTTTTCGTGAAATCTATTTTGAAGCCATTCAAAGGCTTTGAAGGGGTATTTGAATACACGTTTGACAAAAACATGTATGACTATAATTTCTATACCGGAAAAACTCAGTATACAGACATACAGGGAGGTAACAACATCTGGAATGCTGCAAAAGACTATTTGCAGAAAGAAAAACAGTTCACCGATTACAATGCCTTCAATATTTATGGTACATATAAGTTTGATATTAAGAAAGACCACCATTTTAGCGTAATGGCCGGTTTCAACCAGGAGTCTAAATATACGGAAGGAGTAAATGTGCTGTCTTACAATCAAGCTGTTATCGAAGTGCCGGCCTTAGGCTCAGGTACTGGTGACCTGAAAGCGACAGACAGCTATAATGAATATTCTGTTCGTGGCGGATTCTTCCGGGTTAATTATAACTACATGGATAAATATTTGCTGGAGGTGAACGGGCGTTATGACGGATCATCCAAATTCCCGAAAGATTCCCGTTTCGGTTTCTTCCCGTCTGTATCTTTGGGATGGAACGTGGCTCAGGAAAAGTTTATGGAGGTTACACGCAATTATATTGATGGTCTGAAGATTCGTGCATCTTATGGTGTGATCGGCAACCAGAATGTAGTGAACTATGCATATTTCCCGACTATGAGTGTCAGTAACAAGTACAACGGCTGGTTGTCAGGCGGTGATTATGTAACTGCCATTAACTCTTTGCCGAATCTGGTAAGTACAAGCTTTACCTGGGAGAAAGTAGCGACTACTGATATCGGTTTGGATCTGAACATGTTTGGCAATCGTCTGAATGCTGTGTTCGATTGGTATCAGCGTGACACAAAAGGAATGTTGGCACCGGGTATGCAGCTTCCTGCTGTTGTGGGTGCAAGTTCTCCTTTCCAGAATACAGCTGATATGCGTACCCGTGGTTGGGAACTGGCTGTGAACTGGAGAGACCGCATCGGTAAATTCAACTACCGTGTCGGATTCAATCTTTCTGACAGCTACTCTGAAATCACTAAGTACGATGATAATGCTGCTTCTAAATTGCTGAGTAATTTCTATCCGGGACAAAGACTGGGTGAGATCTGGGGATATGAAGTAGACGGATTCTATACAGTAGATGATTTTGTAGATACCAACAGCTGGAAACTTAAAGACGGGGTAGCCTCTATTAAAGGTGTCAGCCCGCGTCCCGGTGACTTGAAATTCAAGAATCTCCGTGATGACGATAAGAGTACGAACCAGATCGACAGCGGAGACGGTACATTGGATAACCCCGGTGACCAGAAAGTAATAGGTAATAGCCTGCCTAAATACCTGTATGGTATTACTCTCGGTGCCAATTATAAAGGTTTCGACCTGAATATTATGATGCAGGGTACCGGTCAACGTGATGCATGGATTGCCAACAACCTGGTATTCCCGATGTACATTTACTCAGTGAATGATATCAAGTACCAACCGTTATTTGACGGTCTGACCGACTACTGGAAACCGGTAGATGCCGCCAATGGAGATTATACTGCTGTAAATCCGAATGCAAAATATCCACGTATGTACGGACAGAATCCGACAGTCGGCTCCAACTATGGACGTAAGACAGACAGATACTTATCTAACGCCGCTTACTTCCGCATCAAGAACGTTACTTTGTCGTATACTGTTCCTAAAACATGGATATCCCGAATCGGCTTGAATCAGTTGAAGGGTTTTGTCAGTGTAGAGAATCTGGCAACTTTCTCTTCATTGCCTTCAGGTATCGATCCTGAAACCTTGAGCTGGAACTATCCGGCATTCCGTACTGTTTCGTTCGGTATCAACTTTACATTATAAACGCATAACCAAGAATTAAAAATGAAAAAGATATATCTATCATTGGCTATTTTAGCCGGAATCGGACTGGCCGGATGTAATGACAGCTTTTTGGAGCATGCGCCTGTCACCAGTCTGACAGAGAATAATGCTTTTAAATCTTACGATAACTTTAAGTCGTTTGCATGGCCCTGCTATGAGATATTCAAAGACAATAATATAGCCAATACTATCAACGGAACCGGGCAAGGATCTTGTTACGCAGGTGATATGAATGCCGGATACTTGGAGAGTCGTGCCAATGAGTCAGGTAATGACTATGCTTTCGGAAGGGTGCAGAGTGTGGCTTCGGGCAATGGCTGGGGATTTTCCGGCACATTCCGTCGTGCTAACATCTTGCTTGCCAATATCGATAAGTCAGAAATGACTGATGCTGAAAAAGACCATTGGCGTGCGGTGGGATATTTCTTCCACTCATATTGGTACATGGAGCTTATCAACCGTTTCGGGGCAGTGCCTTGGGTCAATACGGTTCTTAACGAAAGTTCTCCCGAAGCTTACGGCCCCCGTGTTGACCGTGAGATTGTAGCAGACTCCGTATTGAATCGTTTGAAATGGGCTGAAGCGAATATCGGGGATTTTGAGAAACAAGACGGTGCGAATACCATCAATCGTGATTGTATTCGTGCAGCTATCTCACGATTTACGTTGCGTGAAGCCACTTGGCGCAAATATCACGGAATGGAGGGTGCCCAGAAGTTCTTTGACGAATGTATCCGGGTGTCTCGCCTGTTGATGAATGATTATCCTACTCTTTACTACGGAACAGACGGTCAGCCTGCAGCCGGATATGGGGAGATGTGGACTACAGAAGATTTGGGCAAAGTGCCGGGAGTCATCCTGTACATGGAGTTTGTTCAGGACATCAAGATGGCCAACTTCAGTGCATTGGAACACATGGATAGCCATAATGTGGAGATGAACCAGCATACAGTTGATCTTTATCTGTGTAAGGACGGTAAGCCGATTGCTACTTCTGAGAACTATCATGGAGACAAAACGCCATATGCTACTTTCCGCGACCGTGACCCGCGTTTATATCACGTGGTGATGCCTCCGTATAAAGTAAAAGCGAAGGCTAAGACGAAAGATGATCCCAGAACATGGGATTATACCGATGATCCTGCCGACCGTGAATACATTGACATAATGGGACCTAACGAATCGTGTGATAACCCCGGTATCGGCATGAAACGTCTGCCCGGACAGAACTGGGCAGCCTCACTGGTTCCTTCTTCACCCAACTTTATGGGGGGTATCGGAGCTACAGGTTTCGTGAGAAGCCGTTCGGGATATTACTTCTGGAAGAACTGGAGCAACTGGGAAACGAACCGAAATGGAGGTATCACTCTGAACACATCGGATAAACCTATCTTCAAAATCGAAGAGGTATTGCTGAATTATGCTGAGGCCATGTGCGAGACAGGACAGTTCACTCAGGCAGTGGCCGACGAGTCTATTAATAAACTGCGTAAACGTGCCGGTGTGGCAGATATGAAGGTTGCCGAGATCAACGATAGCTTTGACCCGAATCGTGGCCGCTATTACCCGAAAGGTAATGAACAAGGTGTTCTGGTAGATCCTGTTTTGTGGGAAGTCCGTCGTGAACGTATTATCGAGTTAATGGGTGAAGGCTTCGGATTCTATGATATCCGTCGTTGGAGAATGGCTCCCTGGTTCCTCAATCGTCAACTCAAAGGAATGTGGATGACGAAAGATAAGTTCAGGCATGGTGCCCAGTTCTTGCTGGATGAAACGACCGGCGGACCGGATCCTGCCGACGGAGCCATGACAGAAGGATATATCTATCTGCAACCCGACCCTATCAAAGCAGGCGAAGGCTGGCAGGAGAGATATTATCTTTATGAAGTTCCCAGCCAGGAGATTATTCTGAATCCTGCACTTGCACCTAACAATCCGGGATGGGAATAACTGAAGCGGAATATAAATGAACCAAACTCACCACAGATTACACAGATTATTTAACTTAGCTCTCAGTGAAATAAATTATTAATCTGTGAAAATCCGTGTAATCTGTGGTGAAATCGAAATAAACCCAACGAATGAACCAGAAAATCATTTATAGCAGTGCATTGCTTGTCGGGCTGGGTGGCTCGCAAGCATTTGCCCATAAAGAGAAGGCACATGACCCTCAAAAACCGAATATCATCTTTATCATGTGCGATGATATGGGGTATGGAGATTTGGGTTGTTACGGACAGCCATACATCAGTACGCCCAACATCGACAACATGGCCCGTGAAGGTATGCGCTTTACGCAAGCCTATGCCGGAAGTCCGGTGAGCGCACCTTCGCGTGCGTCGTTGATGACCGGACAGCATACCGGACATTGTGAAGTACGTGGCAATAAAGAGTATTGGACTCAAGCATCTACGGTGATGTATGGCGATAATAAAGAATTCTCGGTTGTCGGACAACACCCTTATGATCCGGAACATATCATTCTGCCTGAGATCATGAAAGATAACGGATATACTACCGGCATGTTTGGCAAATGGGCAGGGGGGTACGAAGGTTCTGTGTCCACTCCCGATAAAAGGGGGATCGATGAATATTATGGATATATCTGTCAATTTCAGGCCCACCTCTATTATCCCAATTTCCTGAACCGTTATAGCCCGTCGTTGGGCGATACGGGTGTCGTACGTGTTGTGATGGAAGAGAATATCAAATATCCGATGTACGGTCCCGATTATCATAAACGTACTCAATACTCAGCCGATTTGATTCATCAGAAAGCGATGGAATGGATCGATAAACAGAATGAAGATCAACCTTTTTTCGGTGTTTTCACCTATACTTTGCCTCACGCAGAACTGGTGCAGCCGGAAGACTCTATTCTGAACCATTACAAGACACAGTTTACTGATGATAAAGTTTTTGGTGGTCAGAAGGGGTCCCGATATAACGCTATCACCCATGTACATGCACAGTTTGCAGGTATGATCACCCGTTTGGACCATTATGTGGGTGAGGTCCTGAAGAAGTTAGAAGAGAAAGGATTGGATAAAAATACGATTGTCATCTTTACCAGTGATAATGGTCCTCACGAGGAAGGCGGAGCCGATCCCACTTTCTTCGGACGTGACGGGAAGTTGCGTGGCTTGAAACGCCAGTGTTACGAGGGCGGTATCCGTGTTCCGTTTATTGTTCGTTGGCCCGGTCAGGTTGCTGCCGGAACAGTGAATGATCACCAATGTGCTTTTTACGATGTCATGCCTACCTTGTGTGATTTGACGGGTGTGAAGAATTTCCCGAAAAAATATGTGAATAAGAAGAAAGAATCCGATTATTTTGATGGCATTTCTTTTGCCCGGACTCTGTTGGGTAAGAAGAACCAGAAGAAACATGATTTTCTTTATTGGGAATTTAATGAAACGAACCAGATAGGCGTACGCATGGGAGATTGGAAAATGGTTGTTAAGAAAGGTATTCCTTTCCTTTATAATTTGGCAACAGATATCCATGAAGACCATAATGTAGCTGCCGAGAATCCGGATATTGTGAAGAAAATGGTTGGAATTATCCACCGGCAACATACGGAAAATCCGAATTTCAAGGTAACGTTACCTGCTGCTATGTAAGAAGGTGCTTAGTAAGAAGTTATATCAAGCGCCATCCTTTATCCTCTATTCAGAGGAAGGATGGCGCTTTTAATTTGATGGTTTAAAATGTGGTTTGGTATCAAAATGTTTGATATTCTACTTATTTGCTGACATCCACTTTGGCGAAATGTAGCGAAATAGAGGAGGAATCATCGGATATTTCTTTTTAGATCACTTGTTACCGGGAAATAATGTGAGAGGTGCCGGCACGAAGTTAACTTCCTGCCGGCAAATAACTAACTTCCTGTCGGCAGAGAATTAATTTCCTGAGAGTAGGAAGTTAACTTCTTATTAATAATAAGTTTGTTTTCTGATGAAAAACGCACTTTTTTTCTTGGAAAAGCCTTTAATTCAGGGGAAGAAAGTGGCTTTTTTTTCTATAATAAAGTTTTAGAGGCCTCTTTTTTTAATATCATTCTGAACGTTCATTTGTTATCTGGCTTTCTTGTGAATAGTAAATGGGATCGGCTAATTATCTTTCTTATAGTATTTCACTGTATTTGGTGGCTATGTGATTTTTAGAACAACGCTATTTCTGAGTTTTTTTATTCTTTCTTTGTTATGGTGTGCAAAAAAACGACTCTAAAGGGTGTTTAGAATACATTTAGACAAAATGACAAAAAGCTATCGCGGATTTATTTACTTGAATATATTTTTATTGCAACCTTTTTGTATTGGTTGATGTTTAATCTCTAAGATAGAACAAGATGTCAGAATGTTTTTTCTATAACCTTGTGTCGTCCATTGAATAGTTCTGTAGCTGATTCTACGATTTATTCAAAGAATTTAGGGGCAATGAATCGGTTGAATATAGATGAATGGCATAAGAGGTATGGCACATTTGATACAGGCTGTTCTTATGATCGCATTGCTGAATTTACAGAATAGCTTCCTAAGCGATATTGAAGGTCTTGATTTAAGTGTTGGGTAAAAATAATGTGTTTTAATAACTCAAGCGGTGTATATGAATCCGGAATTTATCACTTTCGATGAGGCTACTCTTTTTTAGATGCCATCAATGAAAAAGAAATTATAGAGAGTATGAAAGAATTAATAATAAATTACGTATAGAATAAAACACAAACTCCTCAGACTACTTCTGTCTGAGGAGTTCGTGTTTGTAAATGATGAACCGGTCTCTGTAGACGGTTATTTTTTTATGCTTTCTCCATATTTTTTCCGGTTGATCCATACCAGAATAATTACTCCTATCAGCAATAATGCCATCGCTCCATATGCAATACCTTCTGTGACGTGCAGGCTTTGCGGATCAAAACGCATTTCGATGGTATGCTTACCCGCCGGTACGTTCATAGCACGTAAGATGTAATCTGCACGGGCAATATCGGCAGGTTTGCCATCAATGGTTGCCGTCCATCCCGGATAATATATTTCCGAGAATACAACTACACCGTCTTTGGGCGAGGAAGTCTCGTATATTAATTGGTTGGGTTCATAGCCGGTCAACCGGATGGTGGACAGTGAGTCTTTGTAGCCCTCGTTCACCCCTTTCAAGGCCTCTTTAAACTTAGAGTCTACTATAGCGGTTTGTTGGAGGTCGACTTGCCCGATGGCATCGATTTCTTCGTTCGCATTGTTCACGTACTGTACTTTATCTACGAACCACGCATTGCCGAAAGCATATGGGTTTTCAATGGGGACTGTTTGGCCTTGTTGCCCGGCAGGGAATATGAAGTACTTTGTATTCAGCATATTCAGTACAGGGAATTTAGCTGCGTTCACACTGTCCATTTGACCGCCTGCTGTTGCTACTTCCTGATAGGCTGCCTGCATTTCTTTGGCAATATGATGGTCTATCATTTCCTGATAACGGCGGAGTTTGGCAGCATGGTAGCCACCTACGCTCTTGTGCCAATAAGAAGTATTGTTTTCTTCGAATGTATTGCCTGCGAAGTTCAATACACGGTAATCCGGTGATTGATCTTGCAGGATCAGTTCATCTGTCTGACTCTTCCGGAACGTTGCAGCCTGTTCGGATTTCGGGACGAACTGTTCGTCGTACAAGTAGCGTTTGTTTACGCTCCACATGTCTCCCAGGCATAGCAGGGCAATAGCGGCAACAGTCCAGGTCGCTTTCAGTTTTTTTGCGTTGTAAGCCAGTAAGAGCAGGGTACCGATAGTAACGATAAAGAAACTGCGCCAAGCGTCAGAAGTGAAAAGGTGCACACGCATCTCTTCAAGATTAGCCACTATAGGCGATAACTGATCGGCGGGCAGAGCATTCTGCAGGGCTGCCATCTCGTTAGCAGGAATATAAGTCGGGAAGAATAGGCGGGGAGCAATGGCAAAAAGTAGCGCAAGTCCCCCGGTCAGTCCGAAACTGATATAGATATATTTCAGTTTCTCTTTCAGCAGCTCCGGCTTGCTAAGTATCTCTTTCAGGGTGAGAATCGCGAGCAGGGGAATGGTAAACTCGGCAATTACCAGAATGGAAGATACGGCGCGGAACTTATTATACATCGGGATGTAATCGATAAAGAAGTCTGTCAGCCCCATAAAATTTTTACCCCACGAAAGCAGGATAGAGAAAATGGTGGCTCCTAACAGTGCCCATTTCATGGGACCTTTTACAATGAAACAGCCCAGAATGAAAAGCATTAGTACAAAAGCACCTACGTAGACAGGACCGCTTGTCATGGGTTGGTCGCCGAAGTACTGGGTCAGTTGTGAGTAGAGGCTGCTGTACATCGGATTGGCTTTTTCCATTGCCTTTTCACTTCGTGACAATGGCACCGAGGCGCCTCCCTTGACATTGGGGACCAGTAATGAGAATGTTTCGCCGATGCCATAGCTCCATTGGGTGATATAGTCACGATTGAGCCCGCTGCTTGTCTGCTTTGCGGCAGCTCCTTCATATTTCAACTCACTTTTGCCACGCATCGTTTCTTTGCTATACTCGTAAGTGTGGTATAGGCTCGAAAGATTGATGGATACACCGATTAATCCGGCGATAATCAGCACACCGGTAGCTTTGAAGAACTGGGGAAGTTCTTTTTTGCGCCAGGCATCTTCGAAGAATGCACCTACCATGAAGAGAATGACAAACAGGAAATAGTAGGTCATTTGCACATGGTTGGACAGAATCTGCATGGCCATGAACAAAGCAGTGACAATCCCTCCTAACAAATATTTTTTCCGGTAGGCAAGTACAATCCCTGCTATTGTAGGTGGTATATAGGCAAGGGTGATGAATTTCCAGATATGTCCGGCAGCAATTAAAATGAAGAAGTAGGACGAAAAGGCCCAGATAATTCCTCCCAACCCCGAGAGCCATGCCGGTATGCCGAATGCCCTTAGCAGGATATAGAATCCGAGCATCATGATAAATGTGAGCCATACGTAGTTCGGGAGAAAAAGATGATATACTTTTTGTACGAATGTCAGCGGCTCGGTGGAGTCGTAACTTGGGGACATCTGGTAGGTGGGCATTCCTCCGAAAAGGGCGTTTGTCCAACGTGTGCGTTCACCTGTTTTTTCATAGTACTCTTTAGCTTCCTGTCCGGCTCCGGCTCCGGCTACGGTGTCGTGCTGGAAGAGAATCCGGTCTTCAGTGATCGCCGGGAAGAAATAGATGAAAGAGATGACTATGAATGCCAGAATGGCAATAAGGTCTGGAAGAAACTTTTTCATTTACGATTAGACGATTTACAATTTATGATTGAGGTTTGACTGTAGGATTAGACGATTTACAATCCGGCTTAACCGTGATTCGTAAATCGTCCAATCGTAACTTTTTAATATCTGTAGTGGTCGGCTTTATATGGGCCGTCAACCGAAACTCCGATATAGGCAGCCTGCTCAGGAGTCAGTTTGGTCAGCTTTACGCCGATCTTTTCAAGATGCAGTCGGGCTACTTCTTCATCCAGGTGTTTCGGCAAGCGATATACGTTGATGTCGTATTTCTTGTTGAACAGCTCGATCTGTGCCAGTGTCTGGTTAGTGAAAGAGTTGCTCATCACGAAAGAGGGATGTCCTGTGGCGCAGCCCAGGTTTACCAAACGGCCGTCTGCCAGCAGAATGATGCTGTGTCCGTCAGGGAAATAATAACGGTCTACCTGTGGTTTGATATTGACACGTTTGATACCCGGGTAATGTTTCAGGGCATCTACCTGAATTTCATTGTCAAAGTGACCGATGTTGCAAACAATGGCCTGATCTTTCATCTGTTCCATGTGATCGATACGGATGATGTCGATGTTACCGGTTGTGGTAACAAAGATGTTACCTTCTTTGCAGGCGTCCTCCATGGTCACTACCTCAAAACCTTCCATAGCGGCCTGAAGTGCACAGATAGGATCGACTTCTGTCACTAACACGCGGGCCCCATAAGAGCGCATGGAGTGTGAGCAGCCTTTACCTACATCTCCATAACCGCATACTACAACTACTTTACCGGCAATCATTACGTCTGTGGCACGTTTAATGCCGTCTGCCAGTGATTCGCGGCAACCATACAGGTTGTCGAATTTAGATTTGGTAACCGAGTCGTTTACGTTGAAGGCAGGGAACAACAACTTGCCTTCTTCCTGCATCTGGTATAGGCGATGCACGCCGGTCGTTGTCTCTTCCGAAACTCCGCGCACTTCAGCCGCTACCCGGTGCCAGCGTTCTTTGTCTTCTGCCAGCACTTTTTTCAGTATGGCGTTCAGTTCTATTTCATCTTCGGCATGTACCTCTTTGTCCAATACGGCAGCATTATTTTCTGCTTCATAGCCCACATGGATCATCATTGTGGCATCCCCGCCATCGTCGACAATCACTGTCGGCCCTTTACCTCCTTCGAAGTTCAGAGCCTGCAAGGTACACCACCAATAGTCTGCCAAAGTTTCACCTTTCCAGGCAAATACAGCAACACCTGAAGCTGCAATGGCTGCTGCTGCATGATCTTGTGTCGAATATATGTTGCAAGAGCACCAACGGACTTCAGCTCCCAAAGCCACCAGCGTTTCAATCAGGACAGCAGTCTGGATTGTCATGTGCAGCGAACCCATGATACGAGCACCTTTCAACGGTTTGGATTCTCCATATTTTTCGCGAAGAGCCATAAGGCCGGGCATTTCTTTTTCTGCCAAGTCGATTTCCTTGCGACCAAAGTCGGCAAGTGTGATGTCTGCCACTTTGTAGGGCAGGGTAGAGAATAATTCTGTGGACATAAATGTAAATTGTTTAAAATATAAAGTGGTGCAAAGATAGAACATTCTGAATAGTAGGGCAAAAGCTATCGGATTTTTTAATCAATAATAACTTCGGTTTGTAGGATATTTTTCAGATTTATGTATTATATTTGCAAGTAATCAAATGCTATATACAACAATATAGATTTAAACAGACTGAAATCCATGGGATACTACGAGCATAAAACAAAAGAAGAACTACTGGAGATTGTAGAGAAATTGGAGAAAAAAGTAGAGGGGCTCTCTTCTGAACTCGACTCTCTTAAAAAAGGACGGTTTCGCGAGCGGTACAGTACCCGGATTTTGGATGCTTTGCCCGATATGCTTACTGTTTTTGACCATAATGCCAATATAGTAGAGTTAGCTTCATCACCTACTACGAATCATGTTGAAGGTACGACAGCCGAGAGTATTATAAATTCAAATGTAAGAGATATTGTTCCTGAGGAAGCTTATGAAAGTGTTCGTCAGAACATGGATAAGGTGATTCGTACCGGAAAGAGTTCGATAGCCGAACATTCGTTAACGTTGGACGGTGTTCTTCACCATTATGAAAATCGTATTTTTCCGTTGGATGATCAATATTTGTTGTGTATGTGCCGTGATGTATCACAAGAGACTGAAATGGCAAGAACCAACGAGGCTCAGCGAAGTGAGATCGTACGTCTCAATTCGTTGATGAATGATATTCTGAATAATATTCCTGTCTATTTGTTTGTGAAAGATACAGGGAACGACTTTCGTTATCTTTATTGGAATAAAGCTTTTGCCGAATATTCGGGTATCTCTGTCGAGAGGGCCGTGGGGAGTACAGATGCGGAGATATTTCCGGATAAAAAGGATGCGGAGCGTCTCCGGCAAGATGATTTGAAAGCGATGGAGCTGGGGCGCATTGAGTATCTGGAAACTTATACCACTATGAGTGGTGAAGCCCGTACAGTGACCACCATGAAAACAGTGGTTCCTTCAGGAGGACGGTATCCTTATATCATTGGAGTGTCATGGGATGTGACCGAAACAAAGAAGACGGAAAAAGAATTGATAGCGGCCCGGATCAAGGCCGAAGAGGCCGACCGGATGAAATCTTCGTTTTTGGCAAATATGAGCCACGAAATACGCACTCCGCTAAATGCGATTGTAGGTTTCTCCAAACTGATTATCGAGGCGGACGATGAGTACGAAAAGCGGCAATATGCCGATATCGTAGAGCACAATTCGTCTGTCCTGTTGAATCTCTTCAATGATATTCTCGATCTTTCTGCACTTGAGGCCGGTTCCTTGGAACTTTCTTATCATCCTGTGAAGTTGAAAGATATCTGTCTGCAATTGCATGAATTGTATGTGAAATCGGTTAAACCGGAAGTTCGACTTATGTTGGACGAAGTAGATCCGCAGCTATGCATACAAGGAGATTGGGAGCGCATTTCGCAGATTTTGGTCAATCTGATCACCAATGCCATTAAGTTTACTTCTGCCGGAGAAATTCATTTCGGATTTCAGGAAAAGGCCGATATGGTGCAGTTTTATGTATCGGATACAGGGAAAGGAATCCCTGCAGAAAGGGTGGCTACGATCTTCCAGCGTTTCGGAAAGATAGATGATTTTGTGCAAGGCACAGGGTTGGGACTGACTATTTGCCGTATGCTTGTCGAAAAAATGGGCGGACGAATCTGGGTACGTTCCAAACAGGGCAAAGGAACTGTCTTTTATTTTACTTTACCTGTGAAGCGATAATGATAAGTGATTAACGTTTGGAATTTCTCTCCGGTTAATCACTTGTCATGTCTGTTTTTATATAATCTGGATACCTTGTTCTTCGCAGAGTTTCAATCCTAAATCCTTCAGTTTGAATTTTTGTATCTTTCCGCTTCCGGTCATAGGGAACTCATCAATAAAGAAAATATATTTGGGTATTTTGTAGCGGGAGATTTTATTACGGCAGAAGTCCTGCACGTCTGATGCCTGCATGGTTACCCCTTCGTGCAGAATGATGAAGGCGCCTACTGCTTCTCCATACTTTTTAGACGGAATGCCTGATACCTGCACGTCTTTTACTCCTTCAAGCTTATAGAGGAATTCTTCGATTTCACGCGGATAGATATTCTCCCCTCCACGTATGATCATATCTTTGATGCGCCCCGTGATGCGATAGTTTCCATTTTCGTCCTTGATTCCCAAGTCTCCTGAGTGCAGGAAGTTGTTTTTATCTATCACTTCAGCTGTAGCTTGTGGGTTCTTATAATATCCTTTCATGGTGTTATATCCGCGATTGCACATTTCTCCCTGTACGCCGATCGGGCATTCTTCACCTGTTTCCGGATCAAGCACTTTTACTTCTGTGAACTCAAAGTCACGTCCTACAGTGTTGCAGCGTACGTCAAATGGATCGTCAATGCGGGTGGCAGTCATCCCCGGAGCTGCTTCAGTCAGCCCGTATACGCTGGTCACCTTCATATACATTTTTTCTTCCACCTGTTTCATCAACTCTACCGGGCAGAGTGAGCCGGCCATGATGCCTGTACGAAGACTCGACATGTCGAACATATCGAACATCGGATGATTTAGTTCGGCGATAAACATGGTAGGTACTCCATAGAGTGCGGTACATCTTTCTTTATGGATGGATGCCAGTACGATGAGTGGGTCAAAGCGCTCAACCATCACCTGGGTACAGCCGTGAGTCAGGCAGTTCATGGTGGCTAACACTACGCCGAAGCAATGGAACAGAGGTACGCAGCAACATAGTTTATCGTCGGCTGTGAATTTCATATGCTCGCCGGTCAGGAAACCATTATTGCTTATATTGTAATGTGTCAGCATGACCCCTTTGGGAAAACCGGTTGTTCCAGAGGTATATTGCATATTTACCACGTCGTGACAGTCGACGCAGGCTTTGAGTCCATTGAGTCTGGTGTCTTCTATATTATCGCCTAATAACAGGATTTCCTGTGTATTGTACATCCCGCGGTGCTTCTCTTGTCCTACATAGATCACATTTTTCATATAGGGGAAACGTTCGCTCTTCAGATGTCCGCGTTCACAAGTTTTCAGTTCCGGAAGCATATTGTAGGTCATCTGAACAAAGTCGCTGTCTTTCTCTCCATTAACAATGCAGAGTGTATGCATGTCCGAGTTCTCGCACAAGTATTCCAGTTCAGCTTGTTTATAGTTGGTGTTTACTGTCACGTAGACTGCACCGATTTTTGCACAGGCATATAGCAGAGTCAGCCAGTCCGGAACGTTTGCCGCCCAGATGCCTACATGGGTACCTCTTTCCACTCCGATGGCAATCAATCCTTTCGCCATGTCGTCCACCCGTTTGTTGAATTGCTTCCAGGTGAAACGCAGGTTACGGTCGGAGTATACAATGTATTCTTTGTCGGGTGTTGTTTCGGCCCAATGTTCAAGCCACTGGCCGAGTGTTCTTTCGTATAGTTGCATGTTTTTAGTATGTGTGGAGCGATAATCGTTGATCATTAAATCGGTGTATAGATCACTGCCAGAATTTTGGCAGCCTGTCCTTCGTAGGCATGAACGTGATGAGGTACGATGGAGTCATAATAGATACTATCGCCTTCCTCAAGCAAGTAGGTGCTCTTTCCGTAACTGATTTCCATAACTCCCTCCATGACCATGATGAATTCCTCTCCTTCATGGGAAGATAGCACGAAATCACTGTCTTGTGTAGGGGCTACATCGATAATGAACGGTTCCATGTGGCGGTCGGCTTTTGACTTGGACAGTGAATGGTACTGCATGTGTTTACGCGAATGGATGGCGTTGTTTGAAAAGCTGATAGTGTCTGTTGCTTCCATTTTGCGCGAAACAACCGGACCTGTTTCATCCTGGTCGTCGAGGAAAGTCCCCAGACGTACGCCCAATACACGGGCTATTTTGATAAGCGGTGCCAATGACGGCAGGTCAATATTGTTTTCGATACGTTCTATCTGTTCGATAGCCAGTCCCGAGCGTTCGGCAAGTTCTTCTATTGAGATTCCTTTGTTCTCACGGAGTGATTTTATCTTTTCTCCTACGATTTTACTTGTATCCATAATGTTTGAATGTATTTTTCTGGTAAAAGGTTATAATTTAATTCGTTTTGCTGCAAAATTAATGAAATTTTATATCCAAGCAAGGGGAAGGGTAAAAAATAAAAGCCGTTTCTTCCCGATGGAAGAAACGGCTTTTAAATTTTGTTCGCGGTAAGTGATTACTTACGCAAGCCAAGCTCTTTGATGATATCACGATATCTGGTGATATCTTTTGCTTTCAGGTAGTCGAGCAAAGCACGACGTTTACCTACTAACATAGTCAAAGCTCTTTCTGTACTATAATCTTTTCTGTTGAGCTTCATGTGCTCAGTCAGGTGAGTAATACGGTATGAAAACAAAGCTATCTGGGCTTCAGCTGAGCCAGTATCAGTGTTAGACTTTCCGTACTTACCGAAGATTTCTTGCTTTTTAGCAGCGTCTAAATACATAATTAATAAAATTATTGATCTATAAAATGTTTCTTTGAGCGTGCAAAGATAGGCATTATCTTTTATCCCACAATGAATTGCAGGAAATATTTTCTATACTATCCCTTTTTTCTAATCCAATTTTTGTACCTTTGTCGCCAAATAATAGGTATTCTATGCAAAATATTCGAAACATTGCAATTATTGCCCATGTTGACCATGGGAAAACGACTCTCGTCGATAAAATGCTTTTAGCCGGAAACTTGTTTCGCGGCAACCAAACAAGCGGTGAATTAATTCTGGATAACAACGACTTGGAGCGTGAACGAGGGATAACGATTCTCTCTAAAAACGTTTCTATCAATTACAACGGAACTAAGATTAATATTATTGATACTCCGGGACACAGCGACTTCGGTGGTGAAGTAGAGCGTGTGCTCAACATGGCCGATGGATGTATTCTGTTGGTTGATGCTTTTGAAGGTCCGATGCCGCAAACGCGCTTCGTATTACAGAAAGCTTTGGAAATCGGATTGAAACCGATTGTTGTTATTAATAAGGTGGATAAGCCGAACTGCCGTCCGGACGAAGTACACGAGATGGTGTTCGATCTGATGTTCAGCCTCGATGCTACTGAAGAGCAGCTTGACTTCCCGACAATCTATGGTTCGGCTAAGAACAACTGGATGAGTACGGACTGGAAAGAGCAGACAGACAGCATTGTGCCTTTGCTGGATTGTATTGTAGAGAACATTCCTGCTCCGGAACAATTGGAAGGTACTCCGCAGATGTTGATCACTTCACTCGATTATTCTTCATATACAGGCCGTATCGCTGTAGGACGTGTTCACCGCGGTACGCTCAAGGAGGGTATGAATGTATCCTTGGCTAAGCGCGATGGTAGTATTGTAAAATCTAAAATAAAGGAAGTTCATGTTTTTGAAGGGCTGGGCCGTGTGAAAACGACTGAGGTTTCTTCAGGAGATATTTGTGCTTTGGTGGGTATTGACGGATTTGAGATTGGAGATACGATCTGCGATTATGAAAATCCGGAAGCATTGCCGCCTATCGCTATTGATGAACCGACTATGAGCATGCTGTTTGCCATCAACGATTCTCCGTTCTATGGTAAGGATGGTAAATTTGTAACTTCACGTCATATCCATGATCGTTTGACCAAGGAGTTGGATAAGAACCTCGCATTGCGCGTGCGTAAGAGTGAAGAAGACGGTAAATGGGTAGTATCGGGTCGTGGTGTGCTTCACCTTTCTGTTTTAATCGAAACGATGCGTCGTGAAGGTTACGAGTTACAGGTTGGACAGCCGCAAGTAATTTATAAAGAAATAGATGGAGTGAAGTGTGAACCGATCGAGGAACTTACAATCAACGTACCGGAAGAGTATTCAAGTAAAATCATCGATATGGTGACTCGCCGTAAGGGTGAGATGACCATGATGGAGAATACCGGTGAGCGTATTAACCTTGAGTTTGACATGCCTTCACGCGGTATCATCGGTCTTCGTACGAACGTTCTGACTGCTTCGGCAGGTGAAGCCATTATGGCTCACCGTTTTAAAGAATATCAACCGTTCAAAGGTGATATCGAACGTCGTACCAATGGTTCGATTATCGCTATGGAAAGTGGTACTGCATTTGCTTATGCAATCGATAAACTGCAGGATCGTGGTAAATTCTTTATTTTCCCTCAGGAAGAGGTATACGCTGGCCAGGTAGTGGGTGAACATGCTCACGAAAAAGACCTGGTTGTAAATGTGACTAAGTCGAAGAAACTGACTAACATGCGTGCTTCCGGTTCTGATGAGAAAGCCCGTTTGATTCCTCCTGTACAGTTCTCTCTTGAAGAGGCATTAGAGTACATCAAGGAAGACGAATATGTAGAGGTTACTCCGAAGGCTATGCGTATGCGTAAAGTGCTTTTGGATGAAAACGAACGTAAACGCGCTAACAAGAGCTGATATTTCCGGATATTTATATAATGAAAGGCTGTGCAATTTGCGCGGCCTTTTTGTTTATATATACCGTTCTTCTAATATGTAATATAAAAAAGGACATCCTCACGGACGCCCTTTTTCCAATTTTCCTTTTTTAAATTTGTGTAGTTGCTATAAATCTCTTACCACAACAACTTTATTATATACTAAAAATCAATACTTTTTTATATTTTGATTCCTATTGGAAAACTATTATTCGATAGCAGGCTCGCTTGTTTTGTTTGGCCAGTATGGGTTCTGGTAAAGTACAGAACTGTTGACTGAACGGTCCGGAGACAGTAGCTCCATCTGCCGTATCGGCACCGGATACAAGTAGTATGCCTTAGCGAATGTGTAACCGTCGAATACAGCGTTATTTGCTTTTACGATTGAGTATGGACGTACATATTTACCTAATTCTTTTGCTGACATATTGGCTGTTGAACTACCGTCTGATACAATCTTATATTTAGGCTCGCCTTTGTCGTTTTTCATTGCCACATAGTCATCATAAGCTTCATCCCAGAAGTTGAATCCTTCCGGAACATATTTGGTTGTGAGCAATTGGTCCATAGCTCTCCAACGCATCAGGTCATCCCAACGCATACCTTCACCGATGAATTCGCAACGACGTTCACGGCGGATATTGAATAAAGTTGCGTCTACCAATGTAGAACCGGAGTATTTAGCCCAGTCTACTTCTTTGCTCATATCTGTATTGCGGATGGTTTTTTCGTAATCTGTGTCCACCCCACCACGTTTGCGGATGGCGGTCCAGTATTGGGCTGCTTTTCCATCTACCTTGCCATTTCTCAGATAATATGCTTCCAGATAGTTGAGGTAAGCTTCCACACCACGATAGATGATGCATCCTGTGGTCGACTGGTCGGAACCGGAGATAATCTGATCCTTTTTATAAGTCAGGCATTTACGGATGCGATATCCTGTCAAATCTCTTACTTCTTGCAGCTCAAAGAGAGCAGGTTCGCCGAACTCGGGCATAGTGCCGTCACCATCGGCTCTCGGAGCCTGCTTGTCTTTCTCACCGAATAAGAAAAGTTGCAAGCGCTGGTCACGTCCTTCTTTTTCTTCTTGAATTCTGCTGTCACCTTTAAATCCGCTGTTGTCGGCATACCAGGGCAATCCGTTCTCCATCAGGAAAGTCTGTACATAGCTTCTCAACATTCCATTGTTTCCACCTGAATAAATATAATTGGGAGCACCGTGGCTGATGTTGATACTTCCCGAACGAAGATAATCTTTCCAGAAAAGAACCTCGGAATAACCACTCATGTCTTCAGCAGAGAACATTTCAAAGTAAGGATTCCAACCGGAATATTCACTGTCGCTAAGCGGATTGAATATCCCTGTATTTTCGGTCAGTGTGATAGCGTCCGCTACTTGTGAAGCTGCATCCATACACTGGTCGAGGAAGAAGTTGATTTCGGCTGATACATCGAGTGAGAAATTCGGATGTACGCTCTTTCCCGGCCATGTTTCGTCACCCGGCACGCGGCCTGTTCCCTGATGATATTTCTCAAATGTAGCTTCGTATAATGCCACACGTGATTTGATCAGCAAAGCACACTGTTTGTTCAGGCGATTGTTGTTCATGAAGCCTTGGTTTTTCATTAACCCGATGGCTTTGTCGAGATCTTCGAGAATGAAGCGGGCCACTTTATTACGTGGCTGACGTACACTCTTTTCAATCAGTATCGCTTCATCATCCGGAAGCACCTCAGTGATGATAGGGTAATCTCCGTATTTGCGTAGCTGGTTGTAATATACCAATGCACGCATAAAATACATTTCACCGATGTAGTGTTTGAGGTCATCTTCTGATCCCGAGATCTTTCCGGCTTCGTATTTAGGCAATACCTGTTCGAAGAAGTAGTTGCAATAACGGGCCAGTGACAATCCGTTGGACCAGTTGTCATTGTTTGAAGGTACTTTCCAGATCCCTTTTTCATAGTAGGTAGAGTTATAACCACCCACTACCATGTTGTCTGTACCGCCATCATTGTTTACCGTACCGGCATTCCATCCGCTATGTGTTGAGAACATAGAGTTGTATTTTGAAATAGTATATGCTGCCAGATGGTCTGCAGTTTGGAAATACTCTTGCGGAGTGACTTGATCCAGCGGCTCTCTGTCCAGAAAGTCGTTGCACGAAGTCAGAGCCATGGATGCTCCCGCTACGAGGCAAGCTTGCGCCACGATATATTTCATTTTAATTTTCATATTCTTGGTGTTTTTTTAGAAGTTAACATTTAAACCGACTGAAATGACTCTCTGCAACGGATACAGTTTACCGTTGTTCGCATCATATGTACTTCCGATTGCTTCCGGGTCGAAGATGCCTGTGATATCGGAGAAAGTAAGCAAGTTGTCTCCGGATACATAGACACGTACAGACGACATACCTGCTTTTTCTGTCCATGTTTTAGGCAAAGTATAACCTATCTGGATATTTTTCAGACGGCAATAAGCTGCGTTTTGCAAATAACGGCTTTGTACATTCGTATTCTTACCGCCGTTTCTTGCTACACGTGGGTAGTAAGCGTTGGTGTTTGCTCCCAGAGGGTCACCTTCCGGACGCCAGAAATCCCAATGTTCCTTGAAGCCGGCAGCCTGCCATTGTCCAAGGCCGGTTGATCCCCAGAAGTACGGGCCCTGCAGCCAATAGTCACGTTTGCCAATGCCCTGGAAGAATGCGCGGAAGTCAATTCCTTTCCAGCTTGCATCGATAGTCAGACCGTAGTTAAAGCGCGGAGTACTGTTACCCAAGATAACGCGGTCACCTGTATCTCCCAGTTTATTGCTTCCTGTGCTGATCTTGCCATCACCGTCGAGGTCGGCATACATGATGTCGCCTGCTCCCCATTTACTACCCAAGGCCGATTGGTCTACTTTTGCCAGATGGGCGTCCATTTCTTCCTGGCTTTGTGCGATACCGATTGTCTTGTATCCCCAGATATTATTGAGTTTCTGACCTTTGTAATAAGTACCGATGTTGTAGTCTTCATTCGGATATTTCAGGATTTTCTGCTGAGAATCAGACAGAACGAATTTCACGCCATAAGAGAAATCCTGGATACGGTCTCTCCAACCCAGTTCAAGTTCAAAACCGTAGGACTTCATATCCGCATTATTGATCTTTGGCACTCCTGTACCTAAAGATGCAGCCAATTCGGGAGCCGGACCGATCATATCGTAAGTATAACGAACGAAGTAGTCGAACGAACCGGTCAAACGGTTGTTAAACAATCCCCAATCTAAACCGACATCCCATGTTTCGATGGTTTCCCATGTTTTCTTCATGCTGACAATGCCCGGATTGTTGGCGTAGTTAGGTAATGCACCGTTCAGTAACCAACCATAATTGGAGCCTGTAGGCATAGTCTGATAGAAAGGATACCATGCGTCTTTGGTATCTGTATTACCTAATTGTCCCCAAGAAGCACGGAGTTTCAATGTACCGATGCTGCATTTTTCGGCGATTCTTTCAAAGAATGGTTCTTGTGCAACGTTCCATCCGGCAGAGAATGAAGGGAAGAATCCCCAACGTTTGTCACCTATGAAACGTGACGAACCGTCGTAACGTCCGTTAGCTTCCACCATGTATCGGTCTTTATAATTGTAGTTGATGCGTCCAAAGAAACCGGCTACGGCATTGTGGGCATATCCTCCCCATGCTTTCGGGTCTTCAGTGGCTGTGTTGATGGTAGGCACTGAACTTGAAATCAGTGTACTCTTTTGAGCCTGGACATAACGGGTTTTATAAAGCTCACTGTTGAAACCGGCCATAACTTTGAAGTAGTGTCCGCTGTCAAACTGTTTAAAGTAGTCCGAATAGATGTTGGTCGTGTAGTAGTTTTCTTTATATGAATACTCGTTTACCTGAGAGAGGCCGAGTGCGCCGCCGTTCCATGAAATCAGGTACGGTTCGTTATCTGCGTTGTATGCATACACCGGCAATACATCCCAGTGTTCATTCGTGTTCGTTGTGCGTAAACTACCTTCCACGTTGATTCTCCAGTTTTTGATGGGTTCGAAAATGAACTGTAGCTGTTGGGTGTTCAGGTCTTTTTGGTTGATCTGTTTTCCACCGTTTTCCAACTGTTCGATTTCCATGCCGTCTACCGGATGTCCGTTCGGGTCGTAAGCTGGGTTAGTCGGCCAGCGGCGGGCGATGTTGTGGAAGAAGAGACCTGTCAGATATGACGGGCGGTCAAAGTCTTCGCGTGTCCATTTGGTTGAGTAAGTGACAGTGAACCAGTCAGCAATCTGGCTTGTGATTTTACCGTTCATCGTATAGCGTTGGAAATTATCGCTACCATGACGAAGCAGACCATTTTGGTCGAGGAAGCTTCCGCTGATAGTATATTGTGTCTTTTCTGTACCTCCGCTGATACTCAGGCTGTGTTCTTGTGACGGAACCCAGTCATTATAGAATTCCTTGAACCAGTCGGTATTGGCATTAGCACCGCCATAAGCCTGCCATTTACGGGTTTGTTCGTTCATGGTCATTGTCTCTTTCAGGGTTCCGGCTTGGTAGGCAAGGATACGGTCGAGTGCTTCTTGGCTGAATGGACCTGAGTCACCGGCATTTTCGGCTGCACGGTTGAAGTATTGTGCGAATTGATAAGAGTCCATCATTTCCGGTACACAGAGTGCGTCAGAGAAACGTACGTTACCGTTATAGCTGACCCTTGCTTTGCCGCTTTTACCACTCTTGGTTGTAACGAGGATTACACCGAATGCAGCGCGGGCACCATAGATAGAGGCAGAAGCTGCATCTTTCAGTACAGATACATTTTCGATGTCGTTCGGGTTAACTGAGTTCAGGTCGCCTTCAATGCCATCGATCAAAATAAGAGGAGAAGAACCTGAACCATCACCAATAGTACCGGCACCACGGATATTGATACTCATCGAGCTGTCCAGTGCACCTCCGGAGTTGCCAACCGAGAGGTTCAGACCTGGGACTACACCTTGCAAAGCCTGCGATACGTTTTGTACCGGTCGGGCTTCAAGTACGTCGGAGCTGACCATGCCGACGGCACCGGTCACGTTCACTTTCTTTTGTGAACCATAGCCCACAATAACGACTTCATCCAATACCTCTGCATCTTCTTTCATCCTAATGTTGAGGACTGTACCTTCTGCCTTGACAGTTACGGTTTTGTAGCCGATGTAAGAAATTTCAAGTGTAGCGCCTTTAGGTACGTCAAAAGAGAATTTACCATTCAGGTCGGTGATAGTTCCCATGGTGGCATTGTCTTTCACTTTGACGGATACACCAATCATAGCTTCCCCATTTTGATCTACCACGGTACCGGTAGCTTTTACTTTTTGCTGTTGTACAGTGGTGATTTCGTGTTTTTCGTAAGTATCGGCTGCCGCTTGCTGAGGTGTTGCACACCATAGCATGATAGAAGCAGCGATTGCCATTTTCAGGCGATTTGTTTCTCGAAACCGGATTAGGTTCGGAAACAGGTTAGTTTTTTCTGTCATACACTAAATTGTTCGGTTAAACATTAATTTGATAGTTTGTTTTAGGATTCCGGATTTTATTTTGTTTCCGGAATAAGGTTTGTAAAGGGTTCGTTTTTTCTACTTCATAAGCATAATTATTAGAGGTTAATGTATGTATGTCATTTTTTTCTTGCTCCTTTCTGAACCATGCTGACTTGTTTATTAAATTGTTCGTTCAAAAGTGATTAAGTTCTCACGGAACTTGGAAAAAAATAATAAATCGGCTTTTGTATATTCTAAATTGTCTGATTCGTTCCTTTTCTTTATTGTTTTACTTGCAATTGTAATTGCATAGCCCCGAAAAGCTAATTATATTAAATGATACAGGAACTGCTCTGTCCCGACGATAGATCTTATGCAAATAGAAAGAAGCGTCTTTTTTCTACCACCTTCCTCTGAGGCGGCATATTTTATTTATTGTCTGCTACTTTTTAATAAAATAATGATGTGCAAAACATAGATAAAGAAAATTATTATTATAAATTCTTGCATATTATTAAAAGTTATCGCATCTTTGCCAAGAGATATTGTGATTTTATAAACACAAGTTAGCCTAAGTTAACAAAAAATATTAATACAAGAACAGGTCAAAGGTTAAGGTACATTTACAGAAACACTTTAATGGCGATAAGTTCCGTGAGAACTAAATTCTTCTTATACTCCGTTCATAATGCACAGGTGAGCATTATTTAATATTAATCATGAAAATCTTTTTCTTTAGCGGAATTTTCTGTTTTTTGTTTTGAGACTTTATATTTAATTTTTGTCTTTTTCTTTCCGTTTCCTATCCGATTTTGTTTAATAGTGTTTATATTTAGGACTGTTGGATTAAGAAATACTAAAGTGTTAAATATGATACTTTTTGAGTTCTTTAATAAGGATAGTAGAACAGTAGTAGTAAGATGCGGATGGTGGTAAGATTAGGTTTGGACATCTCTATATGATGGATCTGTTTCTCTGGGTAAATCAGTGTCTGTGTAATAAAGCAAAAACATCCCCGGAAAAAAACTATTCTTCCGGGGATGTTTTTATTTAATAGGATTATACTAAAGTATTATTTGATGATCAGTCGGTCTCCATCTAAAGCCAATTTATAAACTATTCCTTTACTTGTTTTGAAAGAGAGAACCTTATCTCCATATCTTACCGTACAAGGCTCACCTGCTTTCGAAAAGATGGTTGCTTCTGCAAGCTGTCCGTCTTTCCATGACAAGTCTACCTCAAAGTTCCCTTTGGCGCAGATTCCACTAATACTTCCGTTTTTCCAGGCATCCGGAAGTGCGGGTAATAGTTGAATGAAGCCCATGTGACTCTGAAGCAGCATCTCTGTGATACCGGCGGTACCTCCAAAGTTCCCGTCGATCTGGAAAGGCGGGTGAGTATCCCACAGATTGTCCAATGTACCGTTTTTCAGCAAATTGCCGAAAAGTTTGTATGCGTGGTTACCGTCTTGCAGACGTGCCCATTGGTTAAGTTTCCATCCCATACTCCATCCGGTTGCTCCGTCGCCGCGATGCTCAAGTACCACTCTGGCGGCTTTGGCGAGATCGGGCGTGGTGATGGGTGAGAGAGTATGTCCCGGGTGTAGTCCGAAAAGATGGTTGACGTGACGGTGTTCGTCTTTCGGGTCGTCTATATCTTTCGACCATTCCATCAACTGACCGTAGCGACCTACTTTATAAGGAGCCAGATGTGCCAGCACTTCTTGCCATTGTTTACGTTCCTTGCTGTCCACTCCGAGCACTTTACTTGCTTCGATAGCATCCAGTAAGATTTCGCGGATTACGGCATGCACAAAGGTGGTTCCTTCGTCAATCGGTCCGTGTTCGGGCGAAGTGGAAGGAGCTGCGGTGTAAGTTCCATCCGGCTTGCGCCACAAAAAGTCAGTGGCAAACTGAGCACTGCTCTTAATCAAATCGTATCCGGTTTCTTTCAAGAATTTCTTGTCACGGGTATAATCATAATATTCCCAGATGTGTGTTGCCAGCCAGGGACCGGCCATCGGATTGAAGTTCCACGACATATCTTCGCTTTCGAGTGGAGCGGTAAATCCGAAAATATTGGCCGAAATGGATGCGGTCCATCCTCTTGTTCCGAAATAAGCTTGTGCTGTTTTCTGTCCCGGTTTTACCAATGTACGGATAAAGTCCACCAACGGGAGTGTACATTCATTGAGGTTGGTCGAGCAAGCCGGCCAGTAGTTCATTTGTATGTTGATGTTGTTATGGTAGTCTACTCTCCACGGACCGTCTACGTTGTTGTGCCAGATGCCTTGCAGGTTGGCAGGCATGTTGCCCGGTCTTGAGCTGGTGATAAGCAGGTAGCGTCCGAACTGATAGTAGAGTTCTTCGAGATAAAAGTCCGGTTGTCCTTTGCGATAGTTTTGCAAACGCTTGGCTGTAGGCAGGCTGGGGCTTTGCTGATCGGGATTCAACTGTAACTTCACTCGGTTGAACAAGGCGGCGTAGTCGTCATAGTGTTGTTTGAACAGCACATCATATCCCATGGTTACCGCATTGTCCATCCATTGACGAGTGGTTTCGGCAGGGTTTACTCCTACGTATGTTTTAGGGTCCTTGAAGTCCGGATCAAAGTTTATTTTATAATCCGTATCCGCAGTGACGAGGAATACTACTTCGTCGGCATCCTTTATGGTAATTTTTCCGTCTGCGTTTGACAATGTTCCGCCTTTGGCAGTGGCATGGATGCGTACGACGTACTGCATACCGTTGTTGTCGAGGTGGGCAGTGTATGCAAGGCCGTTGGCACCGTCTGCCGACATACTTCCTGTCGATACGGGATTGGGGGCGTAACTGAAAGTAAGGTTCTGCTTGCCCGGCCGGTCGGCTTTGAAGCGGATTGCCATCACGTTGGCAGGATAGGAAATGAAGTAGTCGCGTTCGTAGGCTACATCGTCTTTCTTGAATTGCACCACGGCCAATGCCGAATCCAAAGAGAGAATACGTTTATAGTCACTCATATTCACAGCACTCAGTCCGGTTTCTATATAAAACTCTCCCATTGTGGTGAAGTTACCAAAACGGAAAGGCTTTTCGCGGCTCGACTCATAAGGCACTTCGCTATTGAAGTTCTTGCGCGTCAGCATTTCGGCTTTTTTCTGGTCTCCGTCGGTAAAGGCCTGGCGTATTTCTTTCAGTACGTGTGCCGATTGTTTGTTTACATTCCAGTAGGCATCGGCTCCTCTCGAAGTGTTAGGTCCTCCTCTCCAGAGAGTTTTCTCGTTGAAGGTGATGCGTTCCGCCTCTATCGAGCCCATGATGTTGGCTCCGATGCTTCCGTTTCCAATGGGCAATGATTGCGACTCCCAGTTGGCATCCGGGTTCCGGGCAGTGTCTCCTGCACTTTCCGGTTTACTTTCTCCTTTCCAGAGGTCGGGACGGCTGCCATACCAGATGGCTCTGCCCTGTAGCGTATTCGGTGTGTCGAACCAGATGGAGAGCCCTTGCGTGTAGTCGGTGCCGCCGGCGTGTGCTGCCGGAAGAGCGAACAGG
Source organism: Bacteroides sp. HF-4919 (assembly GCF_018860125.1). Classification (NCBI taxonomy): domain Bacteria; kingdom Pseudomonadati; phylum Bacteroidota; class Bacteroidia; order Bacteroidales; family Bacteroidaceae; genus Bacteroides; species Bacteroides sp. HF-4919. The sequence continues at coordinate 7,641 of NZ_JAHKNF010000019.1, read as the reverse complement.
GCACTGAGGAGAAATGAATAAAGTTTCTTCATGTTTTGGGTGTTATTTTAGGGGTTAGTTATATTGGTTTGTCATAGTCTGCGCAAAAATAATAAAAACTATTGATTTTCACGCAGACTGCTTCGGGTTTACTTCGGAGCGATGTAGATTAGCCATCCTTTTCTGGGTGCTGTACTTATCGGGTCGTCAATATTCCATTCGTCCGCCTCCTGCATATCCTGAATCTCAGGTGCTACCAACTTCACTTGTTGCGGGTCGAGTCCTAACTGTTCCCAGTTTATGCTCAGTTTCACGCTCTTCACTTCATCCGAATAGTTGCCGATGGATAGCAGGGTCTTTCCCGGTTTGCGATAGGCAGTGACTTTGACAGCCTCGTCGGATGTGGAGACGGCCGGATGTTCCTCCCAGAACCCGAGCATGGTGGCGTCCGCAATGCCGAATGAATCCCATACCTTCCATACCTGTCGCGGATCGCAGTTGACTCCTTCGGTGTACCATGGATAGCGGACAGTCATTCCGTATTGCATCCCTAACCATGCATTGCCTCCTCTGTACAGCATATCGCCTGTTAGTCCGAACGGAATGCCTGACGATTCTACCAACCAGTTGGCCGGTGTCATTTTATCGTAAAGGAAGCTTTCACCGAACCACAGTTTGTCTACATACGGGAAGAACTCCGTATATTGATTGGCAGGTCCCCTCGAGAATCCTGTATTCGAATGCAGATCGATCAGGCATCCCGGCTTTACGTTTTCCATGGCGCGGCGCATCCGTTTCAGGATACGGCGGTCAAAGGAAACGTCATCCAGATAGATACCGTCGATGTCCATGTTCTGCACCATCCAGCGTAATCCTTCTATATAGTAGTTGTACCACCGGGAGTCTCCTTCCGCTGTCAGTACGGAGGCATCGGCCGTGATGCCCTGTGCGTTGGCATAGTCAAAGTGTTCGTACCACTGTGGCGTGTAGTCCGCCACGAAGTGTTCGCGACACCATGGGAAGCCTCCGCCGTTGCCGCCTCTCAGTATCTCGTGTCCCAGGCTGCGGATGGCCCAGATTTCGGATGTGGCGTTGCTTAGTTCACGTAGTGTGTAGTATATTTTCACCTTACACCCTTTGGCATGCCACTCTTTGGTGAACTCCTTCATCTTGTCTACTGTGAGGAACGGATAGTTGATAAACGGATTGTAGTTATTCCCCTGATGAACGTTGATGATGCGCACGCCTGCTTCGATATCAGCCTGAGTCGGTGTCGGTTTAGGGCCGTTGTGGTAATAACGGTCTGTAAACTGGCTTTTCATATTCAATGGCTTCATCGGAGTGATGATCGTGGCAAAGTCGAATGTGATGGGCTTACCCGCTTCGAGTATGCGTTCTCCGCTGTATGCCACAGCTTTCACTCCGTCTGCCTCTTTCCGTATGGCGAATCCGCCCTTACCCCCGTTGAACCAGCTTTCCGGATAGGCCGGACGATACAGATTCAATAGCGGACCGCTGTAGGTGCTTCCCCTGAATTCGCAGTGGATACCCGCATGTTCGTTTCCGATCCAGAAGCTGTCGAACGGCCATAGCCATTGTTGCTCTTTCGATGTAGGAATCGATACTCCGAAGTTGTTCACCGTTTTCTCCGGTGCGTCCCATTTACCGTCGTATTGTTGAGGCGTGGCTTGCCCCGGAAGGCCCATCCCCAGGAAGTAAGTTCCTACTTTGTTCGTGACCGGCAATACCAAGCGGATATCTTTCACCTCTATCCGCTTCTTAGGTGTGATGGTGTATACGTAGTTCATCCATCCGTCGAACTCCATGATTGCTTTGCAGCTTACGGTCATCTCTTCGTCCTCAGCCTTCCAGCTTCCGGTCACATGGCCTTCGGTATGTTCCGTCAGTTCGGGGATGGCTTTCAGCTCTTTCACCCCGGCGGCGGTTTGTATCATAAACCGCATGGGGCTGCTCAGCACGTCGTTGTTCCATGAACGAATCTGTGCGGGTAGCCCTGTGGTTTCGTCCACCGTAACGGTGCGTCCCAGACATCCGATCCGGTTCTCATCTACCGTCATCGCCGTATAGGGTGCGGTAGGTGTATCGGCTATGCCCAGTGTCGAGTTCAGCCATCTCAGGCGGCTGTATCTCCACAACTCGTTGTCGCCTCTGTCGGCCAGCGGCTCTCCCGCTATTCGTATGCTTACGGGGACTACGCCTTGCGCTCCGTTAGCGTCACTGATGGTGATGGTGCCTGTATAGACTCCTTCTTTCTGCCCGTCGGGTATATCTACTCCGAACCAGAGAGCCTGTACCTTTCCTTTGGGTACGTTTACTTCTTTTTTGAACGCTTTTCCGTAAGGATCGGTTCCTTCGACATTAAAACAGGTAATGGCTGTTGCCGATATTATTTCCCGGCCACACTTCAGGGAAGAAGCCCGGTAAGTAATCTTGTCTGCTTGGTTCACGGCTGCCCAAAGCCCGATCTGGAAGGTATAGTATTCATTGGGGGCTGCTTCTCCCCGAAACAGTTTTCCCTGTTTGTCTGTCAGCCATTTGGTGGGGAGGTTGTTGCGCATCCGGATGGGGAACCTGCGATCTTCGGCAAAGAGGTAGAGGGAGGCTTTGTTCCGGTTGATGTAGTTCTCTTTCTCCCGGGCTGTTGCGACAACTTCCATCGGATAAAAACTGTCGAAAGCCTGTCGCGACTCTACTTTGACCACTTTGGCCTGAGGGCTTTTGCGGGTTGCTTCGGCCTCGGACAGCCAGGTTGCGTCCGGTGCGCTTTCTTTCGGAATGTATCCGCCACTGTAGAATCCATATCCATTTTGCACCCGATAGGGCAGGTAGTAGAAGTAGTACGTGCCTTTCTCCTTGACCGGGCCGAATTGCAGGCGGCAGTGTTCATTGTTCACTTCTATCCGCCGGATGTTGCGGATGGTGTCTCCGGTGGCCGCATGGATAACCAGGAACCGCCTGTCGTCTACATCCTTGTCCGGACGTCGCCATTCAAAGTCGAGCGCCACCACCTTTGCCGGTTTCTCTATTTGCAGTATAGCCCGGTGATTGCCAAAAGACTCCTCCCACGGGCTGGAAGGAACCTCGTACAGATAGCTCTGTGATTTCTGGGCTTTTAACGCCCCCATGCTTCCTGCTATAAGCAGCAGGAATGCGAATGATAGTACATGCTTTCTCATACTCATAAGAATTGTTTGTTGAAAACTCTGTTTATCGGTAGGCAACGCTGCTTCCGGTGTGTCTCCGTAAGCAGAATGTCACTTTGATAATCCGACCGCTTCAGAATCGTTTCTTTCGGACGGATGGACTGCCTGAACGAAAAGAACGCCTTCTGCGCGATTCTCTTAATTTCATATATCTTCTCTTTTCCGGTCTTTGTGTCCAATCAGAAAGAGAAGAGGCTTTGCTTGTGCGAAAAGGATATTCAATGAAACCTTTCGTCGCTTTTTTGTCAGTAAGCAAAGCGCCCCTTGCAGTTGTCAGTTAGAAGAAAAAGCCGCTCCATCGGAGGCTGTTTCGGATAACAATAGGAGATATCTCCGAAAACAATAGGAGATATTCTGAAAACATAAGGACTTTTTCCGAAAATGCTTACTCCTTTCGGGTGAAATGCTTACTCCTTTTCACCCAAATGCTTCCTTCTTTTCCGGAAAAGCCCGGCTCCTCGGCCGAAAAGCTCGGCTATCCGCTTCCGCCAACCTCCATTTGCCCTTCTTTTTCTTCCGGAGCGTCGGACACGAAGAAAGCCTCTGTTAGCCAAAAGAAGCGTTTGGTTTCTTTTTGTTCAACTATTCTCCGGATGGCTGACACGTGTGATACCTGCGATCAGATCTTCAGGAATATCTTCCGTCTATACATCGTCCACAGAATCAGGAATACAATCAGGTAGTTGGCAAAGCTTAACCATACCGGGTAATAACTACCCAGATATTGCTCTAACCCATAACTGACCGATGCGGCTATGCAGCGGAAGTTGACCACTTCGCCTAAAATATAGGCCGTGATGGAGTTCATTCCATATATTTTCAGCCAGTTCAGGCCACGGCTATGCCCTTTGTAATCGATCCAGTAGTAGAAGGTGCCCATCAGCAGAAAGCAAAGTCCTCCCGAGAAAAGCGTCATGCTACTTGTCCACAGCCGTTTGATGATCGGCATTTGCAGGCTCCATATCAGCGCAAAGGCCACCAGTGAGATACCGGTGATCAGTAATGTCCGCACCACTTGCCGGCGGTTATCCTTTCCGGCTTTCATAATCTTTCCGGCAAAGGCTCCCAACATCACAGTGGCCCCGAAGGTGAGGCTGCTCCAAATCCAGGTGTAGTTGTAGTGCGGAGAGAAGCTCCAGCTGCCATCCTCGTTCCAGTACACCCCGTCGCGAAAGCGTCCCAGTATCAGCCTGTCCACTTTTTCGGCAAAGTTTCTTTCGGGAGTAAAATCGCCCAGGAAGGTCATCGGTGCCCAATAGATGAGCAATAACAGGACGGTGACGATCAGTTGCCAACGAAAGCTGCAATGCAATTGGATAATGGCTGCGATCAGATAGCCCGTAGCAATGGCTTGCAGCGTATTGGAGTATAGGTACAGATACTTGGGATTGAGACCCAACAGATTGCCCTGCACAATCATGCCGAAGATGAACAGCAGGATAAAACGCTTGAGTATCTTGCGGTAAATGGGGCCTTTGTCCGGGTCGTCTTTAAACTTAGAGAACGAAAAGGGCATCGAGGCTCCCGTCATAAAGAGGAAAAGTGGCATCACCAGATCCCAGAAGCGGAATCCTTCCCACACCTCGTGGTCAAACTGAAAGAGGATGCTATTCAGCCACGGGAGGTTGAGCTGGTGTGCCAGTGCCCATAGCACGGGTTGGAAGAAAACCAGTAGAAAGAGGTCGAAGCCACGCAGAATATCCAGCGAGGCCAGGCGGGGCGAGGGGGATGATAAAGGTTTGTTCATGGATAAAGTGTATTATTTAATGGTTGATTTCAGATCGTTTCTCTTCATGTTCTCCGTTTTCACGTTTTGGCCAGGTACATTTCCTTCAAATACAGTGTTTTCTATCACTGCGTCTTTGCAGCCGTTCAGATTGACGGAATGAGTTGCTGATATTCTTTTAGCATCTAAAGATAGATGATTTTCCTGATTTATACGAAATCTATGTTGGCAACTAAGCCTTACGGTCAATTATTCTAAACTTTTCAAATCCTCTTCGGTGGGAAGATTGTGGATGGTTCGTATTCTTCCCTCTTTGTCGAGTAATATGAAATAAGGAATACCATAAACTCCATATTTCTTGGCGAATGCTTTAAAGGTCTCCCCATCTTTCATTCTGAAATTCTGCCAGGGAATCTCTTTTTTGTGTATCGCGTGCATCCAACTTTTAATATTATCATCCAAAGAGATTCCTATTACTTTCAGATGATTGTTTTTCCCAAATTCATGGATTGCTTTTAGTACGGGAATATATGTCATGCAAGGATGGCACCAGGAAGCCCATAAGTCGATCAGTACAGCCTCTCCTTTACCAACCATATCAAGTAAATGAATATCGTTTCCCAAGGTATCACAGAGGACGGCATCCTCCATCTTTTTGCCGAGTGTATTGAGCTGTATTCTTTCCAGTTCTCTGTCTTTATCACGCCTTTTGATATATTTTAGGACCTCCGGGGATTCTTTCACTTCTTGCCGGCATTGTTCATATAATATATTGAAAGAACTGTCTGTGTGATGGTCCCAGATTCTTTCATACATTCTGAATTTTCTCAATTCATTTTTAAAAACAGCTTCTCCTACGGGATTATGTATGTTTTTTCTTTTAAAGTCCATGGTGAATACTCCCCACTGTCGGTAGACTGCTTCCAGGACCCCTCCCGGTATTATGTTAAGTCCGGTTTCGGTGCGACTTCCTCCCTCCTTTCGTTTGTACATATCGACTGTTTTTTGAATGTAATAGGCTGAAGAGTCCTGGTATATCTGGTATAGATCATTTAGTGGGGTGCCTTGAACCTGATAACCTAATCTATTATAAGTCGGGTCTATTTTGAGGTCAATAGTCCCTTGCTCCAGGAAGAGGTTTATTTTTCTACCGGAATCCGCTGAAAAATAAGAGTCAATCACTATTTCGGTCAATGGTTTCTCTCTACGTTCTTTACCTTCGAAATAGAATGTCCCGTTCTTTATAAAGGTAGAATCAATGTTTGTTGCTTTTCCATCTATAGGAACGATTAAAGTAACTTTTCTATTATCATATAGGGGATCGATCACTCCTTTTATTCTATAAATAGAGTCTTGGCCCATATTACTTTGCAAGCAGATGAAAATGCAGTAAAATAAAAGATAAATTCTGGTCATAATCTGTGGGATGCTTTTTATTACTCTTGTATGGTTTATTAATTGTTAGTTAACAAACCGTACAAGAATAATATGTTAGTAATTGCTGATTTAATCAATGCCTACGATGCATGTACAGTCTGGCTTTGAACCTATTAAGTTACTTCCGTGGAAACGGCATTCTCCGGCAACTGCAATTCCTAATACCTTAGTTAAGCATATTGCGTTCTCTTCAGCACATGCATCTCCATCTTTGTTTAGATCACAGGTTGTGTAAGCTGTACCTCCGGTAATCATTTTCATTTCATACTCGTTCAATTCTTGTTCTTCTTTAAGAACGAATCTCTTTAATGCTTTCATAATTTCTTTTTTTAATTGTTGATAATTTGTTTACTAAATGAAATCTACTGTTATAGTTCTCTTTTTGATTGTTCAGGTAGGATTAGTGAATATCTATATCTGTAAAAGATACCAGATCCTCAATCTTATATTTATCAGACAGCTGATAGCCATTTATTAAGATAGTAGGGGTTGCTGTCAAATGATTCTCTGTTTTCCATTTCTTATGTTCTTCTGTCTCAGCATTTATATCTGTTGCATTCAATTCGAATTCCGCTTTCTCAAACACTTCTTTCGATTTATACTTATTTTTTTCGAACCAGTCATCGTAAATCTTCATTGCTGCCTTTTCGCCACTACGCAGTTAAGTACCAACCAAAAAGCAACTGCTGTCTTATAAATTATATTCTAAACTTTTCAAATCCTCTTCGGTGGGAAGATTGTGGATGGTTCGTATTCTTCCCTCTTTGTCGAGTAATATGAAATAAGGAATACCATAAACTCCATATTTCTTGGCGAATGCTTTAAAGGTCTCCCCATCTTTCATTCTGAAATTCTGCCAGGGAATCTCTTTTTTGTGTATCGCGTGCATCCAACTTTTAATATTATCATCCAAAGAGATTCCTATTACTTTCAGATGATTGTTTTTCCCAAATTCATGGATTGCTTTTAGTACGGGAATATATGTCATGCAAGGATGGCACCAGGAAGCCCATAAGTCGATCAGTACAGCCTCTCCTTTACCAACCATATCAAGTAAATGAATATCGTTTCCCAAGGTATCACAGAGGACGGCATCCTCCATCTTTTTGCCGAGTGTATTGAGCTGTATTCTTTCCAGTTCTCTGTCTTTATCACGCCTTTTGATATATTTTAGGACCTCCGGGGATTCTTTCACTTCTTGCCGGCATTGTTCATATAATATATTGAAAGAACTGTCTGTGTGATGGTCCCAGATTCTTTCATACATTCTGAATT